>NZ_JAMPKJ010000046.1 GCF_039962115.1 Funiculus sociatus GB2-C1
ATTTCTGGAGCGCAGTGGTTAGCCAAAAATGTGAGTCAAATGCTCAAACTACGTTGCGCTTACCTCAACGAACTCCTATCTGTTTGATATTCTTGCAAAACCGGGATGCTCCCGGTGAACAGTACCGTTCTGTGATTTTCTTCCATACGCCAGAGCAAGAGAAAGCTGCCACAGCTTCTAAGGAAAAGTTACAACAATCGGGCAGCTATGACAAGCAGATTGTGACGTTTATTCAACCAGCTAACGAGTTCTACCTAGCAGAGGAATATCATCAGCAATATTTCTCGAAAAAACGGCGAAATTTGAAAGGTTCAGAAGCCTCTTAGCTGGGAAATTAGAATAGTTAATCCCTTCTTTGACCAACTATAGCAATCCTATTTAAGTTGTGAACGAGTATTCCCCCTGGTGTAGGGACACGGCACTGCCGTGTCCCTACAGGGGTTCACGAATCATTTAGAATTGCTATATGTAGCAAATAACGATACTTTTCGCTTCCTAGCTATCCTTAATAGAGGCTTCACCTCTATTGCAATCCTAATTCATTTATGAACTCTCTTTTTTCTCTTACTCTAAGTCCTCTTTTACCTCAGCGGTTCGTTTAAAAAAGTAGCTTTCACAAATCAAAGAGGATTGCTATACCTTAGCTGCTTATGTCCAGTAGAGAATCTTGGCAACAGGAAAACGCTTAGCAATCTGGCTCTCAAAAAAGCGGCGGAGTTTCTTCATTGTGTCAGCGTCATAAACGTACTTAATCCCACCAAATTTATTACGCTTGACACTACGGTTTTCTTCATCCATATCCAGCTTGTTATGAGGATACCACTGCATCAGCACCTCCTTCGAGCCGGGAGTGAATCGGTGAGAAATTAGCTCAAACGTCAAGTCGCAGTCGAAATCTAAAGCAGCACTTATATCATCAAACAAGCGAGTGTAGTGCAACTCCCAATCTTCAATTGGCATAATTGGCGCAATCACCAAACCAACCGGATAACCTCCACCTCCTTGAGAGTGAGGCAAAGCTAATCGTCGCAATGCTTGCAGCCGGGAAGTAACAGATGCGGTACCGCCCTCAAATTTACCGGAAATCAAAGCTGCATTCACGCTGATTCGACAACGAGTGCGACCGTTATGAGGCAAAGAAAGTAACTCGGAAACACCGTCAAACTTAGATACCCAACGTAGCTGAGCATTTTCGCGAGTACCAAAGTAGCGAATGCACTCGGCTAAACTACCTGTAAGATGTTCAATGCCAAGCGGGTCGGTGTAGCAACTTACCTCAAACGTTGTCACCTCAGAGGGACGTTCGTAGCTAACTAAGTTATCTAAAATCTGCGGCAGGTTGGCAAATACTCGAATTACGGGTGGCCCGCTAAGGCTACCTGCTAGATAACAATATTGACAATGGGCAGGACAACCCTCAGCAATGTGGAACTGCCAATCGGCAGAAGGTGGAATGGGACTGAGTTTGAAGCTGCTTGGAGGTGCGGTTACAACTGCCAGGGTGCGCTTAGAAATGTCGTAAGTTTCACGCTCATTTTCCCCCCGCAGTCCGGTGAGGCGGTTGCGAGGAAGTTCTTCCACAGGTAGATTGAGCGATCGCACTCGTGATAAGATTTGCTGTCCCCAAGGTTCATCTAGAGCAGCAGGGGTGAATATAACTCGCTCTGGCATCCACAAACGCGCCTTGTGGGTGCTTGGCTCTGATAAAATAACGTCATTGGAAATGGTGGAATTAGCGATCGCAGTTGGTAAGGACAAAATCGATTCTCCACATTCAATCTATCCTTATTGTCGCTCAGTACAAATGGAACCAACAATCATACACACAGCGGATTTCACGCCATTATAGGTAGAGGTTTCCCGATGGATAAGTGCTTGTCACAAGCTGCTAACGCTGATTGAAATTGGCAAGCGTACAAGCTCGCTACTGAACCCATTCCAGAAGCGTTAGCCAATCAACCTGAATCTGCTGTCAGCCAAGAATCACAATCATCGATTTTGTCAGCTTTTCTTAGCTTAAAAATTTCTCTGTCACCCTTTCCGACAGGTATAGGCAGTTAAAATCTACAAAGTTGTGACTATTCCCTAGAGTCTAATGCCACGGAAGAAACAAGCACCGCAAACCCCCAACCCCTCATCAAGCGCTATATTGGCGCGCTCGGAACTCCACTTTCGCACTGAGGCTTTGGAGAAAGAGCATCAATGGCTCTTGAAGCAAATTAAGCGAAAACGAACCGAACTGAACAACTTTGTCGAACAGATGCGCTCAGTGGCTACTGAGATTTTTCATCGGGGTACTCCTGCGTTCAAGAAGCTAACCTCTATTGAGCAAGAAATTCACGCCCTGTTCGATGAAATCCTCAGCACCAGGAAGTTTGGGGTGCAAACTCGGCAAGATATCCTGAAAGTTTATCTCAATCTCCAGATGGCGGGGATAATTAGCCCAAAATCTCTCGAATCTGATGATGATCCTGAATTAGACGAACTATTTGAACCCCACGATTCCGAAGATAACTCCCGCGACGATACAGATAGCTACCATCAACATCAGACCCCTGTTCAACAGGAAACCGCCAGAACTGAGGACTCTAGAAAAATTCGGCAAACCTTTTTGAAATTAGCAGAAATATTTCACCCCGATAAGGTCGCTGACAGTGAAACTCAGATGCGCCACACGGAAATTATGAAAGAAGTTAACAGAGCCTATCAAGATGGGGATTTGGCGAGACTGCTAGAGATTGAGCAGCAATATAAAGCGGGAGAGAGTCTTGATAATTTAAGTGAAGATGATTTGAGCCGAAAATGCCAAAGCCTGGAACAACATAACTTAATTTTAAAAAATCAATATGAAAACCTCAAAATGGAATTGAGATTGGTGAAAACTACTCCAGAAGGGGCGCTTGTTTCTGAATATCGGCAAGCGACACGAGCAGGAATTGACCCCCTAGCACAGATGTTGGCTCAGGTTGAGCAAGAAATGCAAATCATCGAAGAAATTCGGGATTTTGTTAAAAACTTTCGGGATAAAAAAATTACCATTAAAGACTTTCTGCGGGGGCCAGCTTGTTTAGTTAGTATGAGTCAAAGCATCCAAGAAAAAATCTTAGAGGAGATGTTCGGCATACCAATGACAAACATCCAATTTTAGTAAAAATGTCCCACGACTAAAGTCACGGCTAAACAAACAAAGCCTGTTAACGCAGGCTAATATAAAATTGTTGCGTTAGCAGGCTTGGTTCTTCTAGCCTCTAGGCTTATATTTGCACTTAACAGGATACTCTTGTTTAGACATAGGGATGGCTACTGTTACTGATATCGTAACCGCTAGAAGGGGATGAACCGAAGCTTTCAATCCCAGCACTATTAAGTTTCCAAAAATGTAACCTAAACTACTACTCTCTGATTCAATGCCAGATTAGGAGCACGCTATCAATTGTGTTCTTAATTATGAAACTTTCTCTCTCCTCTAGTGGCTGGAATCGGTTAAAAATTGTCTTTTTAACTTTGGGTGTACTTAGTCTAAGCGCCTGTCAAGCTGTTCCGACTGCGGATAAATTACCGAGAACCCTCACCGTCTCTGGAAAAGGAGATGTTAACATCCCCGCAACCATGACGAAAGTAAATCTTGGCGTTCAGGTTCAGGGTAAAACTACCCAGGAGGTGCAACAGCAGGTAGCTGAAAAATCATCTGCGGTGGTGGCGTTGCTGAAGTCGCGCAAAGAAGTGGAAAAGCTGGAAACGACTGGTATCAGCCTCAACCCAGTTTATAGTTATAAAGATGGTCAGCAGAAGATAGAGGGATATTCGGGAACTAATAACGTTAGCTTTCGGATTGAAACTCAGAAAGCTGGGACGCTGTTAGATGACGCTGTTAAGGTGGGTGCAACGCAGATTAATGGTATAAGTCTAGTAGCTTCAGAAAGCGCGATCGCTCAAGCACAAAAAGAAGCCATCAAGGAAGCTGCTGAAGATGCCAGAAAGCAAGCTGATGCCCTTCTCACTGCCTTAAATCTCAACCAGCGGGAAATTGTGAGCATTCAAATTAATGATGCCAATCCGCCTCTGCCATTGCAACGAGCGATCGCAACTGAGAATGCACAAGCAAGTCCTAGTAAACTAGCAGATACCCCAATTGTAGGTGGTGAACAGGAAGTACAAGCAGCCGTCACTCTGCAAATTCGTTACTAAGCTTTAGCTAAAAAAAACATCTTAGCCCCTTCCCGTTGACCAATCGGGGGTTGAGGGTGGGATTCTTCTTACCTTTTCAGGGTGCGTGCTACCCAAAGCGCGATCGCAATCCCCAGCAAAAACCAGATTGCCACAATAATAACAGCAACGCTCCAATTTGTGGGTTTATCGGATGCGATCGCAGCAGCTGCTTTTTCCCGACACTCAGCCATCACCGTCGGCGGAATCATTTTCAGTACCAGCCAAATTCCCACTGGCACGATAATAATATCGTCAAGATAGCCGATAATTGGGATAAAATCGGGAATCAAATCTATCGGGCTAAAGGCATAAGCAACAACGAAACCAGCCAACAACCTCGCATACCAAGGCACTCTTGTGTCCTTACAAGCTAAATAGATAGCGTAGGTTTCTTTTTTCAGTTTCTTTAGCTGTTGCTGCCATCCCTGCATTTGAGTAACTATAAATAGAGAAATTAAATAGTAATAAGGTAAAAAGTAAATTTGAATAACAAATCTACCTTTTACCTTTTCTCAACTTGATAGATTTTAGATTTTGAAGAACCCTTCAAAATCTAAAATCCCAAATTTCCAACTATACAGAAGCCGAAAGCGGCTGACTGGCTGCTTCCTTCAACAGTGCAGCCTTATCGGTGCGCTCCCAAGGTAAGTCTAAATCAGTGCGTCCAAAGTGACCGTAAGCAGCAACATCTTGGAAGAAACGACCGCCGCGTTCACCAGGAAGGTGACACAAACTGAATTTTTGGATAATTCCCGCTGGACGCAGTTCAAAATGCTGTTTCACCAATTCCAGCAACACGTCATCGTCCACCTTCCCAGTACCGAAGGTTTCCACCATAATGCTCACGGGTCGAGCGACCCCGATAGCATAACTCAGCTGGACTTCACATTTTTCAGCTAACCCCGCCGCCACAATATTTTTAGCTGCATAGCGACAAGCATAAGCTGCACTACGGTCTACTTTTGTGGGATCTTTGCCAGAGAAAGCACCGCCGCCGTGACGGGAGTAGCCGCCGTAGGTGTCAACAATGATTTTACGACCAGTCAGACCAGAGTCTCCCTGGGGGCCACCGATGACGAATTTGCCAGTAGGATTGACCAAAAAGCGAGTTTCCTCGTCTGGCTGGATTTCCATATCGGCAAAAACGGGTAGTACCACCGTACTCCAAAGGTCTTCTTTGATTTTGGCTTGGACGGCATCTTGTTCTGTGATGTCGCCAATGGTGGCTGTGTGCTGGGTGGAAACCAGGATAGTATCAATGCCTACAGGTTTGCCATCTTCGTAGATGACAGTGACTTGAGTTTTGCCATCGGGACGCAGGTAAGGCAACTGCCCGGTTTTTCTCACCGCAGCAAGGCGGCGAGAAATACGGTGAGAGAGACTGATGGGCAATGGCATCAGTTCTGGCGTTTCGTTGCAGGCGAAGCCGAACATCAAGCCTTGGTCACCAGCACCAATTTTGTCTAATTCGTCATCACTTGCTTCTTCGCGGGTTTCTTGGGCGGTAGTAACGCCTTGGGCAATGTCTGGAGATTGTTCATCCAGAGCCACTAAAACTGCACAACTGTTGGCAGAGAAGCCGTTATCGGCATCGGTGTAGCCAATGTCGGCAATTTTTTTCCGGGCAATATCAACGTAATTGACTTGCGCTTTGCTGGTGATTTCACCAGTAATTAGCACTAAGCCAGTGTTGACGACGACTTCAGCGGCGACGCGACTCTTGGGGTCTTGGGCGAGTAGCGCATCTAAAATGGTGTCGGAAATCTGATCGCAGATTTTATCAGGATGGCCTTCGGTAACAGATTCAGAGGTAAACAGGTAGCGACGAGACAACGGCAATTCCTCCCTGGGATAGTGGCTGTTGCTGACGGAGTTGGCGAGATAAGTTCAGCTATTTTAACCTGCGATCATAACCTGATTTAGATGCGATCGCTCTAAGGGTGACTATTACTGTTTAAAGATTTGCCTCAATTATGATTTTTTCACAATTGCCGATTTAGCTGGATGTAAGGCCCAGCTTCAGATGGGCTAAGGGCGCGAGTGCCTTCTCTCTCCCAAATATAAAAAAAATCTTAGCTTTGTGAATTTTTGATGAAGACTGGAGTAGGAGATTTTTTTACTTCAACGATGCCTACAGTTTTCCCGTCAACGGTTGTCACGCCCAATTTCAGCAGCGGGAGATATTCTTCCCCAATCCAAAAGCGAACCAAGGTAGTTAGCTGTTGCTGGAACTCATCTTTATCAAACAACTGTGGACTGAAATTGATTTGTTGGTCATTAGTGCCAGCGTTGTCTGACAGGGCGACTTTCAGGCTGCCATTACTAGAATTCATTAAAGCAGCGATCGCGCTGGGGACTTCTTGTGAATTATATTGCCCTACTCTGGATGCGATCGCAATATCGCCCATCTGAATGAAAACCCTTGACACTGCACAGCTTACAAAAAATACTCTTAGGCTCAAGCAGCAAAGTTGCCGAGTTACTAAAATGTTGCCAATATTTGGTTTTCTAAAAAGGGTATTTATCTAATTTGGTGATCTTCCAAATTCCTGAAAGCTGGGAAATAAATTCTCTTTATTTTTAAAATATGCCGCCAGTAATATCAATGGTGTTTCCATTTGGAGTGACAATCATCCTAGAGCCATCTAAGGCTGAGATTATAGATTGAGCTTTTACTGTATTAAATATTGCTAATAATAAAAAAGCTGTTAGTAATAAGGTAATTATCACAGTTAATTGAATGTAGCTGCACTGTCTTACATTTGTTACACAGTTTTAGCACGACATAGAAAATTATTAATTTTGTAAATATTCAGTATTTTTATTTACCTTTGGTGAGCGCGACCGCGTACTTTTTTCTGGAAGCCACAGAAAAAAACATAGTATTACAATAATCGTTTACGCTTTGGTAAATTAAAATAAATTAATCATGCCTCACGGTGCGACCATGACAGCTATATTACCCAAAACCCAATCCGCCGAAATATTCTACCCTAGTTCAGACGGTGAACCATTGGCAGAAACCTACGATCATCTATACGCAATTTTGACAACGTTGGAAGTTTTGAAACAATATCTAGCTCTTCGTCAAGCGACTGTGCTAGCAGACCAGTTTCTTTACTATTCGCAAGGCTTTCCTAAACTACGAGTAGCTCCGGATGTGATGGTGATTTTCGATGTGGCACCAGGGGGACGAGATAACTATAAAATATGGGAAGAAGGTCAAGTTCCAGTTGTAATTTTCGAGATGACTTCCCCCGGAACAAGACAACAAGATGAAAGTTTGAAAAAAACTTTATACGAGCAGTTGGAAGTCAAAGAATACTGGCAATTTGACCCCAGAGGCGAATGGATAGAAGAAAAGTTGCGCGGCTATCGTTTGCGAGGCGAAATTTATGAGCCAATTACAGATAATCGCAGCGAACCCTTACAATTGCGTTTAGCAGTAGAAGGGAAAATTATCGGTTTTTATCGAGAAGATACTGGGGAAAAGTTGTTGATTCCCGATGAGCTAGCGCAGGCGTTACAGCAGGAAACTCAAAGACGACAGGAGGCGGAGGAACGCGCTGAACAAGAACGTCTTCGCGCTGAACAAGAACGCCAACAGCGGGAAGAAGCTCAACAACAGCTTGCTGAAATGGAAAACCTACTTGCTCGTTATCGCGATCGCTTTGGGGAATTGTCTGATAACTAATCAAATCATGGCTAATTGCTCACAGCAGTTCTTCCAAATTAGCCATGATTGGATTAGCTATTAGCTAAAATTTGAATTTCATCAAGTTGCGAAATTGCTACATCTGCTGTTTCTAGATGCACCGCCTCTGGTTTTCCCCAACAAATACCAATACAACCCGCAGCACCCGCTTCTCGCGCCATCTGGATATCACCCGCAGAATCTCCCACCATCAAAGTCGCACCCGGTTCTACTCCCAGTCTCTGGCAAGCTTGCAAAAATAATGCTGGATCTGGTTTACTGTAATCTTCATCACCTCCCATCTCTAGCTGGATGTAATCGCTCAGCTGATGTCGCTTGACAAATGCTTTAACTCGTGAAGTGGTGGCAGCTGAGAGAATGCCTAATTTTAAGCCAGCTAAGAAGAGAAATTGCAACACTTCCAGAGAACCGACAAATAGAGGGGAAGGCGCAGCATCTTTAAGAAATTGGTCGGATTCTTCAAAGGCGCGACGAGCGATCGCTCTTGACTCCAACCACCCCCGTCCAGTTTCAGCAATATACGCGGCGGCGGCTATTTCATTTTCCAGAGAACTGCCAACAGCCATTAACCCGGTAGGATCGAGTTTATCCCCATTGATGCCAAATGCCATTAACAAGGGATCTCCAATACCGGGAATTTGGGCATCAATGATACGCGATCGCTTTTGTCCAAGGTTTCTTAAAAATGACTCGGAATCTTCCAGGGTGCCGTCTTTGTCAAAAATCACAGCCTGGATATTCTCAAATGTGGCATCCTTACAGCGAATTGTTACCATTTGCCCCTCCAAATTCACAAAAAACTCCCATAAAAAAAGAGGGAATTTCCCTCTTTGGTCATTGGTCATTAGTCAGGCGTCATTAGTCAGTTCTAACAAGCAACAAACTGTTGACTACTAACAAAATTAATCTTCTTGTGTAGCTGGTTGCAGCTCATCTTCAGGAACGGCGTCCTCAATAGCAGCAGGAACGTCGTCCTCCATAGCAGCAGGAGCGTCGTCAGTAGCAGTAGGAACTTCGGCGTCCTCCATAATAGCAGCAGGAGCTTCGTCCTCAGTAGCAGCAGGAACGTCGGCGTCCTCCATAGCAGCAGGAGCGTCGTCCTCCATAGCAACAGGAGCGTCGTCTTCAATAGCAGGAGGAACTTCGGCGTCCTCCATAGCAGAAGGAACGTCGTCGTCGTCGATAGCAGCAGGAACGTCATCGTCCGTAGGAGCAGCCACGGCAGTTGCACCTTGTTGCTTAGCTCGCATCTGCTCTCGATACTTAGCTGCCATTTCTTCAGCCATATCATAGACGCGATCGCGGTTCTTGATCATGTCCCCAGGCTCTGGCTCTAGCTGCTTGGTGGACAGCGAAATGCGTCCTCGTTCAGCATCCAAGTCAATGATCATCACTTTCACTTCATCATTGACATTGAAGACACTGTGTGGAGTGTCGATGTGGTCGTGGGAAATCTCCGAAATGTGCAATAGACCGCTGACACCGCCAATATCGATGAATGCACCGTAAGGCTTGATGCCTCGGACTGCACCGATAACGACTTCGCCGACTTCCAAGCGGTTCATCTTACGCTCAACCAGCGCCCGTCGATGCGATAACACCAGACGGTTGCGGTCTTCGTCTACCTCTAAAAATTTTAGCGGTAGTTCTTCTCCTACCAAATCTTCTTTAGGTTTGCGAGTGCTGATGTGAGAACCAGGGATAAAACCGCGCAAGCCTTCAATCCGCACCAGCGCGCCACCTCTATTTGTCGCAAAGACAAGCGATCGCACTGTAGCATCTTCTGTCTGCAACTGCCTTACCCGCTCCCATGCACGCATATACTCAATGCGTCGGATAGAAAGAGTTAGCTGTCCATCTTCATTCTCGTCAGTCAGAATAAAGAATTCCCGCGTCTCGTTCGACTGCAACACCTCTTCGGGAGCGTCAACACGGTTGATTGACATTTCCTGAATCGGAATATAAGCAGCTGTTTTAGCGCCAATGTCAATCAGAGCGCCCCTTGGCTCCAAACTGAACACGGTTCCGGCGACTATATCACCGGGATTAAAGTGATAGTCATATTTATCGAGTAGGGCCGCAAAATCTTCGTGAGAAAAGCCAATATCTGCTGTAGCGGTTGTTTTCTGATTGACCATGCGAATGTTTCCTGGTAGTTATCTCCGTATTAACTGTGCCTCCTGCGGATGTACGCGCACGGAAAGCCTCGTGCTGTTTACACCTACATTGCTCTCTCGCCAACCTTATTGTATGAGATTTTTAGATACGAGTGAGTGTCCAGACAGACCATTATAACCCAAAATGGACTCCTTCTAACGTTATTATTGATTAATTATCAGCCGAATGACTAATAACCTTGAATCTGCTCCCGTTGGGTTGAGATAGGAAACCCAACACACATGACTAATAGACTTCTTGCATTCATGGCTCTTGAAATAAACATTTAGCCAGGAATCGTGACGATGACTTTAGCTACGAAGCCCCAAATTTTAGTTCAGGGCTTTTGTAAGAAGTCTAATAACTAATTTGGTACTTTGCCGCCATTTCCTCAGCCTTTTCATAGACTTTCTGAGGATTTTTCAGCATATCCCCTGGTTCTGGTTCCAGTGCTTTTGTTGAGAGTGATATCAAACTCCTTTCAGTATCCACATCAAGAATCATTGCCTTCACTTCGTCATTGACCTTGAAAACACTATGAGGCGTATCTAAATGAGCATGGGAAATTTCAGGAATACGTAGCAGACCGCAAATGTCCCCAATATCAATCCATGCACCAAAAGGCTTAACTATAGCAACCGTACCGACAACTACTTGACCTACTTTCAGATGCTTTATCTGCTCGTCAAGAGCCAAGGCTCCACTATAGCTGACAAGCAGACGGTTAAGGTGTTCATCCACCTTCAAAATCTTTATAAACAGTTCTTCTCCAATTAACTGTTCGTTGAGTTTACGGCTACAAAGGTAATAATTGTAAATTGTGCCGCACAACCCTTCAATCTCTACCAATATGCTGTATCGCTGAGCTTCAATAACTCTCGCGTACACCGTGGCGTTTTCGGCTTGCATTTGACGCACTCGTTCCCAAGCCAGCTTTTTCTCTAGCTGTCGAAGGGAGAGGGAAAGCATCAAATTCCCCTCTATATCGTAGTTATTTATAATCAAGAATTCGCGGGCTTCATTTACCTGCAAGACTTCTTCTGGAGAGTCAATTTCATTAATTGACATTTCCCGAATTGGGAGAAAAATAGCTGTTGGAGCGCCAATGTCAATTAAAGCGCCTCCCGGCTCCAAACTGATGACTTTACCAATTACAATGTCGCCCGGACTCAAGCTAGATAAATTTGAGTTCAAAAATGTTCGGCTGTAACTACCGCATATCTAACTCATACCATAGCATTTTTGTCAATGGTCAGTCACGAAGTATTCAAAAGCTATTAGGCAATTACTAATGACCAATCACCAAAGAAGCTTGGTTTTCGGTTTCATCAAACTCAAGTAAGGAAAGTTGATTATTTGCGGCAGTATTTGTGACTTCAGAGGCTTCTGACTGGCGACTGCTGTAACTTTCGAGGTGATTCAAAGTATCTACAAAATCGCGGATACCTTGAAATTTCCGATAGACAGATGCAAAGCGGACATAGGCGACTTCGCTGAGAGTTTGCAGACGCTGGAGAACCAATTCACCAATTTCTTGACTGGTGACTTCTCTGATGATGCGTTGTTGTAATTCAGCTTCAATCTCATCGACCAAAACTTCTAGCTGTCCTTGAGGAATACCCGTTTTTTCGCAAGCGCGAACAATTCCCCGCACTAACTTGGAACGGTCAAAAGAGTCCCGTTGACCTCCCCGCTTAATGACGGTAATCGGAACAAATTCAATGCGTTCGTAAGTGGTGAAACGATGATTGCACTTCAAACACTCGCGCCGTCGCCGGATACTTTGTCCAGCTTCTGTGGAACGCGACTCAAGGACGCGGCTATCGGTGTGCTGACATAAAGGACATTGCATTTTTAAGAGTCCTCGCTGGCTGGGTAGATGAGCGTGAGGAAGCAATAAACTTGGATTTGAAAGAGTTAAAATACCTAAAATGGGAGAAACTGAGCCGTTGTTTGTCTTCAACTGTCGTGAAATACGACGGTTGGGACAATTGCGGCTCAGTGGATCTCCCAAATTATATTAAGTTGTGACGATCGCACTCATCAAACGCGATCGCTTACTTTTGAATCCGAGGCGGTTCGCGAAATGCGATCGCAAAGAATAGCGTACCCAATGCCAGGGCTAAAACCAAGATATAAGCAGCAGCTTCCATGTCACAATTTCCTGATTATCAGCTTTACTACCAGTCTACCAACTAAGTCAAAAGTAAAAAGGAAAAAGGCAAAAATAAAAAGAATCTTTATTTTTGCCTTTTTCCTTTTACCTTACTAGACTACTTCCTTCTTACGGGTACTCTTGTCACCCAGTTTCTGGAACAGACCCCACTCGACCTGCTCTTCCAAATCTGCCTCGACCCCGGCAAACACGTCGCGGAACAGAGTCCGAGAACCATGCCACAAGTGACCGAAGAAGAACAACAGAGCAAATACAGCGTGTCCGAAGGTGAACCAGCCACGAGGACTGGTGCGGAACACACCGTCAGAATTCAGGGTTTCGCGGTCAAATTCAAACGGCTCACCCAATTGAGCTTTCCGAGCAAACTGCTTAACTTTGGCTGGGTCATCAAAAGTTTTCCCTGCCAAAGCGCCACCGTAGAAGGTAGCAGTTACACCAACTTGCTCAAAGCTATTTTTCGATTCTGCCCGACGGAACGGAATATCGGCGCGAAGCACACCGTCTTTATCGGTCAAAATCACTGGGAATGTTTCAAAGAAGTTGGGCAAACGACGCACTGTCAATTCCCTACCTTCTGAATCTTTGAATAGCGGATGACCTAGCCAAGCTTGAGCTATGCCATCTCCCTTATTCATTTGACCTGTGCGGAACAAGCCACCCTTAGCGGGGCTGTTACCCACATAATCGTAGAAAGCCAGCTTCTCAGGAATTTCTGACCAAGCTTCAGTAGCACTATTCCCTTCAGCCACAGATTCTTGAATCCGACGGTCAATTTCCTGCTGGAAATAACCGCTGTCCCACTGATAGCGGGTAGGGCCAAATAGTTCAATCGGAGTAGTGGCACTGCCGTACCACATCGTACCCGCCACCACGAAGGCGGCAAAAAATACGGCGGCAATACTGCTTGAAAGTACGGTTTCAATGTTCCCCATTCGTAGCGCTTTGTAAAGTCGCTCTGGTGGTCGAACACTTAGGTGGAACAAACCAGCGATGATGCCAACAACACCCGCCGCGATATGGTGCGCGACCACGCCGCCAGCGTTGAACGGGTTAAACCCAGCAGGCCCCCATTCCGGTGCCACAGGTTGGACGCTGCCAGTTAAACCGTAGGGGTCAGAAACCCACATACCAGGGCCAAATAGCCCCGAAAGGTGGAATGCACCGAAACCAAAGCAGAGAAGACCAGACAAGAACAGGTGAATGCCAAACATTTTTGGCAAGTCAAGAGCTGGTTCGCCAGTGCGCGGATCTCTAAAGAGTTCCAAATCCCAGTAAACCCAGTGCCAGCAGGCAGCTAGGAACAGCAGACCGGAAAGAACGATATGAGCGGCAGCAACGCCTTCAAATGACCAGAAACCAGGGTTGTTTGCTGGGCCACCAGTGATGCTCCAACCACCCCAGGATTGGGTTACACCCAGGCGAGCCATGAAGGGCATCACAAACATACCCTGCCGCCACATGGGGTTAAGTATGGGGTCGCTGGGGTCAAAAATTGCTAGTTCGTACAAAGCCATCGAACCAGCCCAGCCTGCCACGAGGGCAGTGTGCATTAGGTGTACTGCAATCAATCGTCCTGGATCATTCAGAACAACTGTATGTACTCGGTACCAGGGTAGTCCCATTGACTACGCTCCTCCTCAGATAGATTAAGTGTCTACGACGCTTCTTTTTTAATGTGCTGGATTTCGCCTTTTTTTGCCACAAGCCTTGCAAAGAAACTCTTCAGCAAGATGTTGGGACAGCAGCGCCAGCTTTTGCTGAAAATGAAAGTTTATCTGGGCTACTCTTGGCGCTCTCGAAGAGCGATGTCGCTTTTCAAAAGAACCTGAGAGTTCTGCGTAATTTACGTTTTACCTCGGCAGATATGATTCAACAGTTTGTATTCTCATATCAGGTTCACGCCATCCCTAGCCCGGAAGACCGAGGTTAATTACCATTTAAAGAAGTGTAACTATTGTTAGAATCCAATGCAAGCAGGTTGGCAGTTAGAATCTCGCTGTTTATTGTACTTTTTCGGGTGCGGTGCTTCTCCCTGAACGTCTTTGCAACTAAATTACTGCGGAGTCAATGCTGTGTTCAATCGCTCAATGGCATCCTCGGCGCTGATGAGGCGTTTTAACACAACTTGACCAATATTCTTACTGGCTGAGTCAGACGAGGCATCATCTAGGGGTCTGACTTCGACCATGAGAACAGCTTCTTCCACCCGGTACAGCCATAGTTTTTCCCCTTGCTCGAAGATGCAAAGGTTCGTTTGCTGAATTTCGGGTTTTCGTCGCCAGGAATTTTCGTTCCACAAGCCGCCGAACTCCCACACCCTACCTACAGTCCATCCATCAGAAAGGAAAAAATACTTCACAAATTTTCTTTTTTCTTTATATAGGCCTTCTCTTGAAAGAAACTTGTTATTTATCGTTATTTATACCATTCCGCTTTATTTTGGTGTCTGGCATGATATAACTTATAGCTTTGACGAGGTGAAAGCTAAGCATTGAAGCGATCGCCTTGAACCCATCTAGAGATTGAAATTACCATGAAATACCACTTTTGGCACCTAGCAGCGATCGCGATCACCCTGCTAACCCGAAAATACGATAAGTTTTACTTATAATTTATTGCCTGTCGCTATAGTTGCACTGAAGGTTTTGAGATAGCGATCGCTTTTCAGCTTGGCTTCGGTTGGGGAAAGCATACAAGAGTTAACTTAGAGCATTTTCTTTAAAAGAATTGTCTAGCAAGTTGGCGTTGGGCGACTAGGCAATATATTAAGGGGAGCAGCCACTCACTGGCAGTATTTCCATTCAATTAAACTCCAGACATAGAAGCTCGCCAACTGAAAACCTCAAGCAATAGAGGAGTAATTTTTCCAGGCACAATATCAATTACATATGCCTTGTTTTCAGGGTAATCGAATGGACGAACCTTAATAACATATTTATCACCAATAGCCTGAAATTCAAGTTTGCCTCGATAATCGCTCTTGTGTCGAAAGTTGAATGGGGCGCGGCAAATCAGCAGTTGCAAGGGGCTTTCTATTAAAAAATTTCTTAGTACAGGAAATTCTTCCGGGGAAACGTGAGTAATTAAAATATCTACTCCCCAAAGTTGATTAAGTCTTTTCTCGTATTCGGATTCAGCCATTTCGTAAGGTGAAATTTCAACAACCCCCTTGAAGGGATGAACAGTGTTAGGAACACCGCCTATTCCACCTATACGAATGCCGTCTTTTTCAAAAACGTCATTATCAATTTGGTGAAGCCGGGGCGAATTGATTGTCAAATCTCCGCTGAGAGATGGGTAATCCATATTGCCAGGAATGAAGTATAGGTGGCTATTCTCAAGTGATGCCTCTAAGTTGGCAAAAAGTTTTTTGTATCGTTGCCAAGCTATATTTTTTGCTTCCGGAAACCGATTACCTGTTAATAAAAACATATTTCTTAAGGGTTCAATAAATAGAGAATTATGAATATCACGAAAATGGCTGTTTACCAAGTTATCCATTCCTTCAAATATTAAATCACCGTACAACTGGTAAAAAATAGAGCCTTCTAAATTTTCGCCTGGTTCGGGAAAAATATTTAATAAGTCGCCAGCCACCAAAAAATTGATATCAGGATAAGCAGCGATGGCAGCACTGATAAAATCTGGAAATCCGGGGTGTTCTAAAATGTTAGAAGCTAAAACAAACTTCATTTTACTGCTCCAGTGAGGGTTAAATTTGTCTGTTAAAACTTACAGCAGATATACTGTCCAGAGGTCATGGCGAACAGTTCATTTTTAAACGCAATTTGCAAAAATAGTATGGTTAAGCTGATAACCCGATATCGTAAATCATCGAGTCGTGCCAGAAAACTTCTACGTTCCGACCTGTTTGGGAATGGGTTGCTGAAATGCCATGCAACCAAGACTATAACTTCGCTAGGATTGAATATAAGTAATTACTGCTTAGGTTGAGGAATGGCCATCAATTCGACTGTTGAATTTCAAGATGCTTTTGATGTAATTGTTGTTGGTGCCGGACACGCCGGATGCGAAGCTGCGCTTGCTACAGCACGCCTCGGCTGTCGGACGCTGCTGCTGACACTCAACCTAGACAAAATTGCTTGGCAACCTTGTAACCCAGCCGTGGGAGGGCCCGCTAAGTCACAGCTAACTCATGAAGTCGATGCGCTGGGCGGGGAAATTGGCAAAATGGCAGACCGCACCTACTTACAAAAGCGGGTGCTGAACAACTCCAGAGGCCCTGCGGTTTGGGCATTGCGGGCGCAGACCGATAAGCGGGAATATGCGGCTGTGATGAAGGGGATTGTCGAGAACCAGGAAAACTTGACAATTCGCGAAAGTATGGTCACAGATTTGGTGCTTGGTGCCAATGATGAAGTTATTGGTGTCGAAACTTACTTTGGCGTTGGGTTCCAGTGTAAGGCGGTGGTGCTGACAACTGGAACGTTTTTGGGCGGTAAAATTTGGGTTGGTAATAAGTCGATGTCAGCGGGACGGGCGGGGGAATTTGCCGCCGTTGGGTTGACGGAAACGTTGAATAAATTGGGTTTTGAAACTGGGCGACTGAAGACGGGAACCCCGGCACGGGTTGATAAGCGATCGCTAGATTATACTAATCTGGAACCCCAGCCTGGTGATGAGGAGGTGCGGTGGTTCAGCTTTGACCCGGCAGTTTGGGTGGAACGGGAGCAAATGCCTTGTTATCTTACCCGGACGACACCTGAAACTCATCGGATAATTCGCGAAAATCTGCACTTGTCGCCAGTATACGGCGGCTGGGTGGATGCCAAGGGGCCGCGTTATTGTCCGAGTATTGAAGATAAGATTGTCCGCTTTGCCGATAAGGAAAGCCACCAGATTTTTATTGAACCGGAAGGGCGGGATATTCCAGAACTGTATATCCAAGGGTTTTCTACGGGTTTGCCGGAAAATTTGCAGTTACAAATGTTGCGAAGTCTCCCCGGTTTGGAAAATTGCGTGATGCTGCGTCCAGCCTATGCTGTGGAGTATGATTATTTACCCGCGACTCAGTGTTATCCCACACTAATGACAAAGAAGATTGAGGGATTGTTCTCGGCTGGGCAAATCAACGGAACAACAGGTTATGAAGAAGCTGCTGCTCAGGGAATTGTGGCGGGAATTAATGCGTCACGGTATGTGCAGCATCAGGAAATGATAGTTTTCCCCCGCGAACAAAGTTACATCGGTACGTTGGTTGATGACTTGTGTACCAAAGATTTGCGGGAACCTTATCGAGTGCTAACTTCGCGCTCTGAGTATAGATTATTACTGCGCTCGGATAATGCGGATCAGCGTCTCACACCGTTGGGAAGGGAAATTGGCTTAATTGATGATCGTCGATTCTCGTTGTTCCAAGACAAGCAAGCAAATATTGTGGCGGAGAAGGAACGGTTACACTCGACGCGGGTGAAGGAACATGAGGAGATTGGGATTGCGATCGCATCCAACGCCGGACAAACCATCAAAGGCTCAATTACCCTAGCTGAGTTGCTGCGCCGTCCAGGTTTCCACTATGTTGACTTAGATCGCTACGGACTCGGAAACCCCAGTCTAGACCAACCCGAAAGAGAAGGCGCAGAAATTGATATCAAATACTCTGGCTATCTCCAGCGTCAGCAGTACCAAATTGACCAAGTAAGCCGTCACGCTAACCGCCAGTTGCCGCCGGATCTAGATTATGCGGCAATTGAAACTCTCTCGAAAGAGTCTCGCGAAAAGCTCTCGCAGGTGAAACCCCTAACTATTGGTCAAGCGGCGCGAATTGGCGGCGTAAACCCCGCTGATATCAACGCTTTGCTGATATATCTGGAACTGCGTTCAAGACAAATGAGTTTGGCTAGGGGACAGTAGTCCCTTGAAATGTACCCATTTGAGGTCGCCCGTTGCGGTAGGGATTCTTGGTACAGGAATTTATTCTACCGAGAATCCCTACCCAACCTGGGAACGTTTCCATAACCAATAACTAATGACTTAATTCGCCAATTTCTAGTCACCCAATCAAAAATTGGTATAAACTTTCTAAGTTAGCCTTGGGCGAAACTGGTGAGTCAGGGAACATCTACAACTGACTGCCTTAGGGTAGGATCTCCCAAATAAAGAAATTTTTCACCAACGTAAGCGCTATTAATTGCTTTAAGGCTTATCGTTAATTCAGTCTAGGCACGAAAGTGAGCAGCAATCCATGTCTCAGGATGTCAGCAATAACCAGAGGGAATCAGAGGCATTAGCCAATTCCAGTTCTATCAAACCCTGGTCGGTTGAAGCCTATGCCGATCATTTAATGGACGATTTGTTTGCAGACATCGACCGGGTGCTGGAGGGCGGAAGCGTATCGCCTCCAGAACAGCCGTCCACAGAATATGTCTCGTTACAGCCTGTAAAAGTTCCGCAAGCAACTCTGCCCCCAACGTGGGTACCGCCTCACGATCTCCTACCACCACGGCAGCAAGACAACACACCGCGTAGTATTGTGCAAATGCCTGTCGCGATTGATGTCAGGGTGGAGGATGTTGAACCCGAAGAGAGCGAAAAGAGTGGTAAGAGTCAATCTTTTGATAAATTGCTGTTCGGATTTGCCTTGGCATCGGTCTTGGTGACTGTGCTGCTATGGGCGGCTTCTCAGGATAGACTCAAGTGGCTATTTTCGCGTGAAATACCGGCTGCACAAGTAACCCAAGAGGCTCAGCCTAAGGTAGATGAGCAATTTGTTAACTATATGGAGCGATCGCTCGAATCAATCGAGCGCAAGGCAGAAGCCAACAAACAAAATGCGACAAGGGCTAACGTGCCACCGACAAATAATCTGCCGTCGGTTTCTGATGTCCCTGGCAATGCTGGAGGAGCTAACCGATCCTCGGTTATGGAAAGAGTCTATATCCCCATCTATCCATCCCCCTCAAACCATCTGGGTACATCAGGGACAGGCTTAGGGTTACAAAGTATTGCGCCCCTAGGACGTCCCCAGCTCGCTCCGGCACTGCCAAGCCGTCCAATCCGTCCGGTGCCGCAAATCCTTCCTGTACCGTCAGTCCGTCCGGCACCGCCAGCCCGCCCTAAACCTCAAGCCCGTCTGGTGCCGCCAGTCAGCCTGACATCGCCAATGCGTTTGACACCGCCGCCAATGCGTTTGGCAGCGCCAGCCAAGTCTGCGCCCCCGATGCGTCCTGCGCCTGCCCCTAAACCTCCGGTGGCTGCCACAATACCTCAACCTCAACTTCCGCCACCACCGCCGCCCTCAGCACTACCGGAACTCTCAGCCGCCACCGCGCCTACATCAGTAGCAGAGGCTATACACACGCTTGTAGGAGTTCTGGAATTGGGCAATCGCTCGGCTGCCCTATTTAGTATCAATGGCGTTACCAAGCGTCTCCAAGTGGGGGAAAATATTGGCTCCAGTGGCTGGACTTTGGTCTCCGTAGACAATCAGGAAGCCATCATCCGACGCAATGGAGAAGTTCGCTCAATTTATGTAGGGCAGAAGTTTTGAATTAGTATATTGCTAATGGCTAATAGCTAATTGCAAAAGAAAAAGTGCATAATTCTTTTTTGCATGAGAGCCTTTTACATGATTGCCTTTTTAACTGAGAAGCGTGGGAGTTTTTGCAGTGGGTCTATTTGACGATTTCAACCGATTTCTGGAAACCCGATTAGAAGAATTTTTGCGAAATAATCCCCATCTAGAGTTACAGGCGCTAGAGGAACAGCTGCGGGAACAAGAAGAAGATGCCCTAAGGCTGATCGCAGACCTGAATCTGCAAGAACAGAAATTACAGGATGAAATTCTCTCAACTGCACAAGAAGTCCAGCGCTGGCATATTCGGATTGAAAAGGCAAAAGCGGCTAACAGGCTTGATTTAGCCGAGCCTGCTCAAGAGCGAGAAGCCGCTTTGCTACGTCAAGGAAATCAGCTTTGGGGACAGATGCAAGGGCTGAAACAGCGCAAAGAGCAAGCGAAGCAGCTACAGCGTCAGATCCAGCAGCGCCGACAGGAAGTTCACACTAAAGCAGTCCAAGCTGAGGCGGCGCGTGCGAATACTCAAACTCAGCAGCGCTCAGCAACGACTGGCTGGAGTCAAAGTTACAAGGGCAATATCAAAAGTGGGCCAGACTTATTAGACGATAAATTTAAGCGTTGGGAAATGGACGATGAGCTAGATCAGCTAAAGCGAAATATTGGAAATAGGTAATGGCTTGTAACAATTAGCCATTAGTCATTAGCCATTAGCCAAAAATTATGACTTTTCCGGTTTATTTGTGGCTGGGGTCGGTGAGGATTCATCCTCATATTTTGTTTGAGTCTTTGGCTTATGCGATCGCTTTCCGTTTATTAATCAAAAATTCTCGAAAAGATTCTATCGCACCCACGCAACGCAGTTCGGTAATTGTCGGTGGCTTAGTGGGGGCGCTAGTTGGTGCGAAGCTGCTGGTTTTACTACAGCATATTGATTTACTTTTTTCAAATTGGCAACAATTATTTTTACTTTTACTTCAGGGCAAAACTGTTGTAGGAGCGCTTTTGGGCGGACTGATTGGTGTGGAAATAACCAAAAAAATTATCGGTGTAAATCGCTCAACAGGGGATGTTTTTGTTTATCCGTTGATTGTGGGAACAGCGGTAGGACGTATTGGTTGTTTTTTGACAGGATTAAGCGATCGCACTTATGGCATTGCCACTAATTTACCTTGGGGGGTCGATTTTGGCGATCGCATTCTTCGACATCCCACTCAAATTTATGAAATTATATTTTTGTTTATTTTAATTATATTTTTAAAAATCCGCAGCCGCTACCATCGGCAAGAAGGCGATTTATTTAAGTTCTATATGGTGGCATATCTAAGCTTTCGCCTGCTAATTGATTTCCTTAAGCCAGATTTTCATCCCATCTTCGGGCTAAGTGCTATTCAGATTGCTTGTTTGCTGGGACTGTTATATTATCACCGTAGTATTCCCCAAATGTTCCATTTTAATCGGACTGCGAATACTTGGTAGGTTAAACATTTTCTTCCAAGTTCTCTCCCCATCCACCCTAAGAACCAGAAAAAACTCTTTAAATTATATTATATGCCTACTCGAAACTATCTTTTCTATGCCTTGACTAACAGCGTTTGCTCTAAATGTCTCGTCAAAGTCGAAGCAAAGATTATCTTTCGAGACGATTGTGTTTATTTGGTTAAACACTGTCCAACTCACGGACATCAAGAAGTTTTAATTGCCGATGATATTGAATATTACAAACAATCCCTGGAATTTATCAAGCCTGGGGATATGCCGCTCAAATTTAATACCCCAATAAAATATGGCTGTCCTTATGACTGCGGACTTTGCCCAGATCACGAACAGCATAGTTGTTTGACTTTAGTAGAAGTGACGGACAGATGCAATCTTTCCTGTCCAATTTGTTATGCCGATTCAGGTACAGAAGAGATTTTTCAAAATTCTAATCAATATCGTCGCCACCGCAGTTTAGAGCAAATTGAAATGATGTTAGATGCGGTAGTGGCGAATGAGGGAGAACCTCAAATTGTCCAAATTAGCGGAGGTGAACCAACGATTCATCCAGAGTTTTTTAAAATTCTGGATATTGCCAAAAGTAAGCCAATTCGACACTTAATGATTAATACCAATGGTGTCAGAATTGCTAAAGACCGAAATTTTTGCGAGCGCTTAAGCCAATATATGCCTGGAATTGAAGTTTATCTGCAATTTGATAGCTTTGAGGCTGCGGCGTTGGAGGAGTTGCGCGGGGCAGATTTGCGAGAAGTTCGTCAGAATGCGATCGCTCACCTCAATGAGTTTAACATCTCAACAACGCTGGTCGTTACCCTCAAAAAAGGGCTAAATGACGGCGAAATCGGCAAAATTATTGAATACGCCTTGCAGCAGAAATGCGTCCGGGGTGTCACCTTTCAACCAATCCAAGCAGCAGGACGTTTGGAAGGATTTGAGCATGAACGCGATCGCTACACTCTTACAGAAGTCCGCCGCTCAATTTTACAGCAGAGTCCCTATTTCAAACCAGAAGATATTCTCCCAGTTCCTTGTCATCCAGACTGTTTAGCGATGGCTTATGCGCTAAAAGTTAAGGGCAAAGTGATACCCTTAACTGGGCTTTTTGAGCCAAATACCTTTGTGAAAATGATGCCCAATTCTGTTCTTTACGAGCAGAATGATGAGCTGAAGCGTAATATTTTTGATTTATTTTCCACTAGCCATTCACCCGCATCTTCGGCAACATCTTTAAAACAATTGCTGTGTTGTTTACCGATGTTACCTGTTCCAGAAAGTATTACCTACGAAAATATATTTCGGGTAATGATTGTACAATTTCTCGACTCCTTTAACTTCGATGTCCGTTCTGTGAAGCGTTCCTGCATTCACATTGTGCATCCTGATGGTAGGATTATTCCATTTGATACTTTTAATATGTTTTACCGCGAGGGTAGCGCTGGGCATCACTTAGTTAATAACCGTTTAGCCTGAATGTATCAAGTACCTAACTCTAGAAGCGAGTATTAACATTTTTGAAACAGAAACAAACACTATTTTAAATAAAAGCAAATGCGACCAAGAAATGAAGGTTTACAGATAGTTTTAGGTTTCTTACTACTATTGGTAATACATATTACAGTAATTGCTATAGTGGCATTAATTGCATACATAGCGGGAAGATTTGGCGATTTATATTTTTTTCAACCAATTGCGTTTATTTCAGTCTTTTACATTGGCTTATTTCAAACTTTGTATGTAATTCCACTTGTTTTTTGGCTGAAACGGCAACAACGATGGGGATTGATGAAAGGGGTGATTATCAGTGCAGTTATCACCGCTTTATTGAATGGTGGCTGCTTTTTATTGTTGTACTCAGGAACGCTGTAAATTTTAAAATTATACTAATCAGAAGTTATCACTTTGTTGACTGGCGGCTGCTTTTTATGGCATCTCTCGCTGTCTTCTCAATTTTGAAAGAAACTGATTGACGCGATCGCGTCGTAGAATTTGGCTGAGATTGGCTATTGACTGGAGATACCACTGGCGGTGTTTCGTTTTTAATTGCAGCCAGTGTAGGGTCCTCTGTCTGCTGGAACGGAAGGAGACCGCGTTTGTCCAAGTTGGATGCGATCGCTAAAAATGCCCCACCCAAAATATACACGGGTAACGGCAGCGTAAACTGTTTTGCCCACTGGTACATTTCTGCCAAGCCAAACAGCACCACAAAACTAACCAGCCACACTCTCATGCTTGTAACCCAACGCTGTATCGAAATTTCTATCTCTATTTAAACTGATATTTTGCATCATTCAAGGACAATGGGGAGCTTCATCCTAATCTTTCTTACCAGGCTCCATGAACCGCCAAAATGATGTCTTCCCTGCTGTTCCCTCCATAGGCAATGGTTATCATTTTTTTAGAAAATGATAATTAAAACACTAAAAAGGAATTATAACCGCTGAAACCTTGACAGGTTGTGAGTTGCGTGAGTTTAATTAGCCTGCGATCGCAAAGCATCTCTTTCGGAAACTTGCTTTCTCCGTTTTGACCTAATTCCCACCATACTTAGCAACCCGACGCAGCTTAAAGCTAGATTGCCGGAAGGTTCAGGAGCTTTAACTTCGGCATAATTTAGCTGGTTTCCTATTAACTTTAAACGGGTTTTGTTAGCGAAATTACGCGAATAATTACCCACAACAGAACCACTAACAAGTTTTTCTCCTTCTAAACTATTATCCAGAACCTTATCTTCTAAATCAAAGCTGACGTATGTTTTTTTTTCGGTACTAAAAAACTTATCTGATAGATTTCTTAAACCAGCCAATATGCTAAAAGAATCTAAGAGGACAGGCTGCTTACGGTTTGTGATATAGAACAAGGAAAAAGATATTTTTCTATCAGCACGTGTAACCTCACTGGGAGAAGTATCAGTTGAGGTTAATAAAATTAAATAAGCGATAAAATTAAAAGAAAAAAATTAATTCTTTCTTATCAAAAATTCCTCGACAATTCCCACCTGACTTTTAGCATTACCTCTGTATATTCTACCTGTTCCGGAAAATTCGCTTAGAGATGTATTAAATGAGAAAAGTGGCTCGTCCGAAAAAATTGCTTCAGCATCAGCAAAAGCATCCACTGAACCATGTTTTGCATTTACTCAAGTATTAGTATCAGTGGAAGTCTTAGCAACGTCAGGATTTTGGCTGTAGTTATTAATGACTAACGTCCCGCTGGAAAAGGCAAGAGTAGCAGCTAAACTAGGCGAGGCGGCGACGCTTAAGCTAGTTACTAATGGTGTAAAGAACAGCAATAATTGTTTGACAATGCTGCGGTTTAATAGCATAATTCTCTTTTTTAATTTCAGATATTGAGGTATTACAAGCAGTCTAAGCTTGCACGCGCAGCCTTGAAAAACAGCGGTATAAGCACAAGACTGTCATCGGTTCGGATGAACAGTTTCAAGAGCAGATGTAAGTTTTATTATCAAAATTAAATTGTGTCAATGGAAAAGGACTGGTGCGGAAATTGCTAATGCAATATAGCCATCCTATTTGAGTTGTGAGATGTCTGGGGTTCAGATCCCCGACTTCTTAAAGAAGTCGGGGATCTCGCCTTCACGAATCATTTAGGATTGCTATATAGCTAGTAACACCAGAGGGAAATATTTAAGTAATCATACTAATGCCAGAATAATATATTTAATGTAAAGCTAAAGTAAGTATGCGGAAAAAGAGTTTGAAGATTGTGTAAATTAATAGCCGTAATTAGATGACCGAGAAAATGAGAAGATTGCCAATATTTATATTTGCTCTACAAGGATTATTGTTTGCTGAGCCACAGCTAGCCGCGCAGCCGTTACCTATGGAGGTTTCGTTAGGCGATCGCGTCCCCAAGACTCAGCCTTCTGACTTGATTCCCAATTCCTACGTATGGGTAATCAAGGATAGCCAAGAACAGCCAGAACAGCAACCCTACTTATGGATAGTTAAAGATACCAACAAGCAGTTGCGACTTCTTAAAGATATCAACAAGCCAGAGGCTAGTCAGACAGGGTCAAAACCCAAAGACCCCAAAAAGCCAGCTTCATCGGGGTTCGATGAAATCGTAAAAGATACCGAGAAGTTAGAGGGGATGTTCACCCTTTACCGCAACAAGGAAAAAGGAAAAGTTTATCTAGAAATAAAGCCGGAACAGCTAAATAAAAACTTCCTTGGAACTGTGACGATGGAATCCGGTATCGGTGAACGAGGGATTTACAGCGGACTACCGCTGAATGATTTTTTATTCTACTTTCGCCACGTAAACAATAATTTACAGTTTGTTATTCGCAATGTGAATTTTCGCACCACTCCCGGCGATCCGCAAGAGCGATCGCTAGATCGAGCATTTAGCGATTCCGTCCTCTACTCCCTAGACATCAAAAGCACCCACCCGCAACGCAAAACTCTACTCATCGATCTGAGTGACTTACTACTTGCAGATTTGCCTGGATTGACCCCAATTTTAAAGGAATTTTTGGGCAGTCCCTACCGACTCGACAGCAGCAAGTCGTCTTTCGACACCGTGAAAGCCTTCCCCCTAAATATAGAAGTTTCCTCAATTTACGGCTTCTCGTCTGCAAATGGCCAGGATCTACCGCCCAATTTAGACACCCTACCTGATAGCCGTGCGCTCAGCATCAAAGTACATTACAGTTTGTCCCAGCTACCAGAAAATAACGGCTATATTCCCCGTTTAGCTGACGACAGAATTGGCTACTTTATCACAGCTTACAAAGACTTTTCTAACGACAATTTTAGAGAGCCTTTTGTTCGTTATATCCATCGCTGGCATCTGGAAAAGCAAGACCCAAAAGCACCCCTGGCCCCACCCAAGAAACCGATTGTTTTCTGGATTGAGAACACTGTGCCGTTGGAATACCGCGATGCTGTCCGCGAAGGCATTCTAATGTGGAACAAAGCTTTTGAGAAAGCAGGATTTAAGGATGCGATTGAAGTGCGGCAGATGCCTGATAATGCCACCTGGAGTCCGGGTGATGTGCGTTACAACACGATTCGCTGGATTAATTCTTTGGATGGATTTTCTGCCAGAGGCCCATCACGGGTTAACCCCCTGACTGGGGAAATCTTAGATGCAGATATTATTGTGGATGCTAATATGTTGCGCTCTATTAAGCAAAGATATCGCAATTTAATAGAACCTACGCAGTCGCAGGAAATGGGGTTGTTCGGACAAGGAAATATATGTAACCTCACCTCCAACGCCTCTCCTGTACAGGGAGAGGGAAGTAATTTGGGCAGGCGAGACACAAGTCGCAATTCCAAATTCTTGCAACTTCTGCAAGACCAGGATATCTGCTATGGGATGGAATCTACAATGCAGACAGCGATGGGAGCGATCGCATTATCCCTTTTCCACAATGTCTCGCCCACAAGCAACGAGATGAAAGAATACGTGAATCAATATTTGCGTCACCTCATTGCCCACGAAGTCGGACATACTCTAGGGTTGCGGCACAACTTCCACGGCAGCACTTTAAATGGGCCGGAGGAATTAAACAATACAGAAATTACCCGCACTAGAGGAATGGTTAGTTCCGTGATGGACTACGTTCCGGTAAACCTTGCCCCCCAAGGCACCAAGCAAGGCGACTATTACCCGGCTAATATTGGGCCTTACGATGAATGGGCAATTGAGTATGGCTATAAACCCAGTGGGGCAATAAGTTCTATAGCCGAGAGACGGTTTCTAGACCAAATTGCCGGACAATCGTCGAAACCGGAATATGCTTATGCTACCGATGAAGATATCTTGGATCTCGATCCGGGTGCAAATCTTTGGGATTTAAGCGGCAACGTGCTACTTTACTCGCAGTGGCAGATGGACAACGCTCGTACTATGTGGGAGCGTTTAAATAAGCGTTCTCCGTCCAGTGGTGACTATACAGAAATGCGGGTGTTGTTCAACACCGTACTTAACTACTATTTCAACAACGCGAATCTGTTGGCGCAATACGTTGGCGGTCAGTCGTTCAGTCGCGATCGCGCCGGGACTCCGAACGGACGTTTGCCGTTTACACCCGTGCCGTTAGAAAAACAACGTCAAGCATTGACAAATATAGGAAAATATGTATTTGCAGCAGACGCTTTCAATTTTTCGCCGCAGCTGCTGAATCAGTTAGCGCCGTCGCGCTGGAGACACTGGGGAAATCCGATCCCGATTTTGCGACTAGATTATCCAATTCATGAAAACTTGCTGTCGCAGCAAAGTCGAGTGTTGCAAAGTCTTTTAGGTAGCGATCGCCTAAATCGTCTGCGCGACATTGAACTCAAATCGAAGCCCGGAGAAGCGCTGACATTACCGGAACTGTTTGAAACTCTGCAAAATAGTATTTGGACAGAGGTACAAGATGGTAAACAGGAGAATATTTCCAGCCTGCGCCGTTCCTTGCAGCGCGAACATTTGGAGATTTTGCTAGAAATGGTGTTGCGGACTTCTGCTGTGCCAGAAGATGCTCGTACCCTAGCATGGTATGAACTGCGACAACTGAGAAAATCGCTAGATGCTTCACTGAGGAAGCAAGACAAACTCGATACCTATACGAAAGCCCATTTAGCAGAAACACGCGATCGCATCGACAAAGCCTTAACCGCGCGATTGGAATCGAAGTAAGCCAGATAAGAAGATAAGACGCGATCGCATCAGCTGGGGTGTTTGAAGTCATGCAAGCGATCCGTCTTCAGGAGGGGTTTGTCATATCAAATCCGTCTAATTGGTCACAATCAAAGAACCCCACCCCCAACAGAGCAAGGTCACCGGGGAGCCGGAACCGCAGAGCTTTCTTGGAGTTCTTTTATTATGGGTATCATTTGATATCAGGGGGCTTTGCTCACCTTTTTAACCGCAAGGGCAGAAGCTTTCTCACTCATCTAGTGTTAAAACCAATAATATTGCCCGAATCCTCAAGGACGGGTGTGAAGTTAAGTTTAAGCTACTCAATGACGGATTTCGCAAGCTCTTTAGGAGAAATTAAGAGATGACCCATCACGTCAACCAGCTTGGCGAAACTATCCCCCAAACGCTCAACGGATATGACCCTAACGTGTTTCCAGCATTTCATGAAACGCTGCAAACTCACTTTCCAGGGGCAGTCCCCATGAGCAAGTACATGAGAAAGACTTTCCAAAGCTTGAGTTCCTACGGTTTTTGTGACGAAAACACGATGGGAATGATAGCAATTTGTCGGGATGAAGTCGCCGAACCTCTATTCATTGAAGTGATTCGATACTGGGGGAAAACTTTTAATTGTTGCAGCTTAGCCGGGTTCGTCATGATGGGGAAAACTGGGTTAGCCGCTGCGACTGACCATACGCCTATCGTTGATGGTATCCGTCGTTTTACCTTCTATGCCATGCCCCATATCGCTATTTCTAGACATGGCGAGATTGGTAAGGTTTATCGAGATGGCGTTCAAAAAGTTTCCCACGCCTGCGGAGCATTAGAAACAGTCGTCAAAGAATTGGCATCTGGTCATCTGAAACTAGAAATGGATATGCAGGATATTGAACAAACAATTATCCGGCAGAAAATTCTTTCATCCCTTACCTATGGCGACAAACCCGATTTGATAGAAGTTACAAAATTGGCGTCTCAAATTATTTCCGACGATGTCGAAGCCCTCTTAAACACTTTGGATCGCTCTGTGTTTAACTACGCCGTCATGACCGGAATTCAAATTCATGGCCCTCTAGGCACCCACTGGATCTACCCACAAGATTTTTATGTCGTCGGCTCTGACCTTCCTGGGGGTAAGGAAAAGATAGAAGCGTTTCAGCAGGCGCAAAATTAAAAAGGTAATGATAAATGGAGATAACTTTATGAAGAATGGCTATGTTGGCAGTTAGTTGCTGAAGTGAGCGCCATTTTTATTCTTTCCATAGTGTAAAAAGACGTAAGTAGTGAACTGCTCTGGCAGTTGTTCTCACCTAATTAGACATCTCTAGATAGTCAATCATGTGGACTCCAGGACATATTTTGCAAAACGGCAAATACACCATTGAGCAAAAAATTGGTGGGGGTGGTTTTGGCATAACTTATCTTGCTAGGCATAAAAACGGTGACTTAGTTGTCATCAAAACACTTAAAGATATAGATCCAAACAGCCCTGACTTTGATAAGTGGCAGCAAGATTTTGCGAACGAAGCGCTAAGACTGCAAAAGTGTCAGCATCCCCACGTGGTAAGAGTTCACGAACTCATCACAGAAGGGATGACCTGGGGGATGGTGATGGAGTACATAGAGGGAGAAGATTTAGCTTACAGAGGAGTATTGGCTGAATCTGAAGCTTTAAAATACATTAGACAAGTTGGTGATGCTCTCATAACTGTTCATGGAAATGGTTTATTACATCGAGATGTAAAGCCACGAAACATTATGGTGCGGGCAGGAAAGGATGAAGCCGTTCTTATTGACTTCGGAATAGCCCGCGAGTTTACTCCTGATTTAACACAGACTCACACAGAACATCGGACAGATTTTTATTCTCCACCTGAACAGTATGAGAGACGTGCTAAACGAGGTTCGTACACGGATGTTTACTCGTTAGCAGCAACTTTGTACAAATTGCTAACAGGACAAGAACCTGAAAGTGCCATATCTAGAGCGATTTATGGCTATCCACTGAAGCCACCCAAAGAGATCAACCAACATATCAGTGAGCAGGTTAACTCTGCTATTCTCAAAGGACTAGAGGTGAAACCAGAAGATCGTCCACAGTCCGTAAAAGAGTGGATTGGATTGATTAATTCTTCAACGCAGCCTTTGATCTTGAATTCAGAAACTCTTAAGCAAGAGCAGCTGAACCAACGCATCCAGCGTTTGATTTCTCATCTCTCGCTCCCAGATGTTGAAGATCGTTATGCTGCTGCTGAAGCTCTAGAAAAGATTGGAATGCCAGCTCAAAAAGCAGTCCCTGCACTAATTAAAGCTTTAGAGGATGAGGACGAGAGAGTTCGTGGAAATGCTGCTTCTGCTCTTGGAAATATTGGTTTAGCAACCAAAGATGTGATTTTTGTACTAAGTCAAGCTTTAGAGGATGAGGATGAATTTGTTTGTGACTGCGCTGGTTTTGCACTAGGAAGATTTGGTTCGGCAGCAGAAGAAGCAATTCCTGCATTAGCTAAGCGGTTGAAGAGGGAAAGTGAGAATCGTCGTAGCAATGCTGCTCCTGCACTAGCCCAAATTGGTCAAGCAGCAATTCCAACCCTAGTTGAGCTTTTGAAAGATCAGAAGCGTCATGTCCATCGGAAAGCCGCACAAGCGTTAGGCGATATAGGTTCAGTAGCAGAGGCAGCAATACCAGATTTAATTGAACTCCTTAAGCAAAAAGAGCAAATAAGTGCGAGGGTAGCTGCATCTGCATTGGGAAAAATTGGTCAAGCAGCGGTTCTCCCATTGATTGATGCTTTAAGGCTTGGAGAGTGGTACGTACAAGAACCAGCGGCTTATGCTTTGGCAGAGATTGGTTCAGAAGCTAAAGCTGCTGTTCCCGCACTCATTAAAGCTCTAGACGATGGAAGGTCTTTCTTCGGCGTTGTCTCTGCCTTGGAAAAAATTGGCTCGTCAGCGGAGCCTGCTGTTCCTGCTCTCGTTAAGTTACTCAAGAAGTTGCTCAAGAGTGAAAATCCTCCATATTTTCGTCAAAAAGTTGTCGCTGCTTTAGGAGAAATTGGTGCAGCCGCAAAGCCTGCTGTTCCTGTCTTAATTAACGCATTAGAAGATCCAGACGCAAGTGTACGCCGAGATACTGTTACTGCTCTGGGAAAAATTGGTCTAGGGGCAAAAGAAGCCATCCCTGCCTTAATCGCAATGTTTGAGGATGAGGAGTTACGGTTCAACACTGACATGATTGCCTCTGCCTTGGGAGGAATTGGTTCGGATGCTGTTCCAGCTCTTATCGAAGCACTGAAGAACGAACAATCAAAAAATACACGCTATGGTGCTGCATCGTCCTTAGAAGAAATTGGTTCAGGAGCAAGAGATGCTGTTCCCGTTCTGCTGGAAACATTGAAGGATGAGTATGACTTGGTTCGCTCAGCTTCTGCCCGTGCTTTGGGAAAAATCGGTTCAGATATAGAAGTTGTAATTCCCGCTCTTATTGAAGCTCTGAGCGATGAGGATAACTTTGTACGTGGCTACGCTGCTCATGCCCTAGGAGATATTGGTTCTGCCGCGGAAGTTGCTATTCATGCACTAGCTGAAGCAATAAAAAACACTACTAAAGCACAAGGATCTAATTCTCATCTCGCTCGTAAGAGTATTATCGAATCTCTAGTAAAAATTTCTCCTGAAGCCGAAGAAGTGGCCTTTGCTTTAATTGATGCTCTGCAAGATGAATCTTATGTTGTGCGTTCTAGTGCGGCTCATGAATTAATCAAAGTTGATCCTAGAGTAGAGGTCATTGCTGCTCTCCAAGAAGCCTGCCAAGATGAAGATGAAAGTGTTCGACAAGCGGCTAAGGAAGCGCTAAAACAGATTCAAGAGCAGAGCTAACTGAAGTATTTCTATATGACATCATCCTTACCGACAGCTGCCAACAATCTCTCCACCCTATATGAACAGGACTATTATCTCTGGTTGGAAACAACCGCTAGACTCTTGCAAGAAGGACAACTCTCGGTGCTTGATGTCGCTAACTTGCTAGAAGAAATTGAAGATATGGGAAGGAGTGAGAAACGCGCAGTTTACAGCAACCTCAAAATTTTATTGATACATCTTCTCAAGTACAGCTATCAATCGGAGAAACGCTCCTCCAGTTGGCTAGCAAGCATCGTTGAGCATCGCCAGAGACTCAAAAAAGCATTTAAAGAAAGCCCAAGTTTGCAACCGTACTTTACGGAGATATTTAACGAGTGCTATCAGGATGCGAGGGAATTAGCATCTGCTGAAACGGGGCTAGAAATTGAGAGGTTTCCGGTTGAAACTCCCTTTACTCCCGAAGAAACCCTTGATTCTGACTACTTACCTGATTAGAGCGATCGCATTCTTTTCCTCTCCTTGGTTTAGATGCGATCTCAATTTATCAGATTCGGACGTTTAATAAGTTAATGTAAACGTCACAAGTTGACAAACCAGTTCTCTATCTGAATTCCCTGAAAATCAGCATAATCTGTCTCGTTATTTGTAACCAAAACAAGATTATTGACAACAGCGATCGCTGCAATCTGGGTGTCAACATAAGATGGAGTTTTGCCTAACCCGACTAATCTTGCTCTCTCAAAAGCGTGCCATTTGGCGGCGTCTGTGCTGTAAGGCAAAAGTAGCAACTTCGCTTCAACTTCTTCTCTAAGATAAGCTTCTATGGCTTGACGTTTTCGAGAATTAGGTAGACGATAGCAGCCATAGAGCATCTCATGAAATACAACCGTAGCTGTTGCAGTCAAACCGCTATACATAACCAACAACTCCATCACGCGAGGGTTTGGGATTGGACGCAAAGGTTCGGACAAGATGTTGGTATCCAATAAAAATTGAGGATTGCTCAAAAGCTGACCTCTCGACCTGGGGAGCGATCGCGAACATCGTTGAATACTGCATCCAGATCGATATCCAATTTCTGGATCTGGTACTTCTGACGAAATTGGGCTAAATCCCCACCAAATCCTACCTTCTGGGAGGTTAGGCGTTGATATTCGTCAAGCGATAACACGACAGCTACAGGCTTGCCTTGTCGCATAATCTGAACAGACTTACCATTTTCTGCATCGTGAATAATTTCAGCAAAGCGATCGCGAGCTTGGGCAATTGAATACTGGTCAGACATCGTTTAGTTTTCCAGCTAAATGGCTATGTTTATGGCTATATCTTAGTCCTTAAGATGTAGATTAAATAGGCATCAATGATTCAACTCAATCAATGCCCTTTCAACCAAAGTGGAGTGCGGCGAGAGACATCATAGATTGAGCGATCGCATTCTTTCGCTGACTTGTGTAGGGATGCGATCGTAAATGAGATTGCGCTCTTTTTGGTTGGAGATACGGTAATCACTGCACTCCCGGCTATCCCACTGCTAAAAAATTTGGTCAAGATAGAAGTATATTTACATTTCTCTTAAGGATGAACGCTATGTTTCCGTTTTGGGGTAGTACCTGCTGGGGATCTGAACCTGTTTCCAGTAAAGCCTATCAGGAACGCAAACTTCGATTCCTGAAATCGATGCGAAATGATCTAGAGGCGAGATTGGCAGGACTCAATGCTGCGATTGAAACCATTGAGCGTCAGATCAGTCGGGAAGATTCAATAATTTAGTGCATCAATTGCCGATTGCATATTGTTGTCGCTTGTAAGAAAGCGATCGGGCTGAGTTAAACATTCCTATGTTTTAGCGTCTACTCATGAAGTAGGCGCTATATTTTTAAAGGTTAACTCAAAAGTATTGCGAGTAGTTTTAGAATGCAGAATTCAGAAGGGAAAATATTTCTTCTGGATTCTGCATTTATGCTTTTTAACTCAACGATTACTGCTCTTTGGCGTTGGAATCGAAATATCTACCGACGTGACATTTGGTGTAAGACTTGTCAGAGGCGGATTAATTTCGGCAGCATTTCCAACTACCAGAGTAACAATGTTCTCTGGCTGGAGGTATTTTTGAGCAACTTGCTGCACATCCTCAATCGTTGTTGCTTCCAAAGCTTTCCGATAGCGGAAGATAAAATCTGGCGGGTAGCCGTAATATTCGTATCGCATCAACCGCGATAAAGTTTGGCTGGGATCTTGGAACTTGAAGACAAAAGAATTGAGTTCTGATTCTTTGGCATAAGCAAGTTCTGCTGGAGTAATGGCAGACGTGCGGATGCGTTCAATTTCAGCTAGAACACCCTTAATAAAAGGCACAGTAGCATCAGATCGAGTTTGTCCGCCAGCCAGAAACGTACCAGGATAGTCAAATTGGGGACTCCAATAACCGTAGACCGAGTATGCTAAACCTTGACGCGATCGCACTTCGTTAAACAGCCGTCCCCCAAAACCATTTAATACCCCATTGAGAACTTCCAGCGCCGCAAAATCAGGACTATTCAGCTGACCGCCCAGATGACCCATGAGAACATTACTCTGGGTCAGCTGCGGCTGATTCACCATAAAAATCCCGCCCTTCTTCGCTTGAGATGCACTTGGTATTGGTGGTTCCTGTTTAACTCCCGACGGCTTCCAGTTGCCAAACTTTTCCTCAATCAACTGGCGCATCGCAGACTTATCAAAATCCCCCACAATACCCAGAATCACATTACTGGGTAAGAAATATTTCTGGTAGAAACTTACCAAATCCTCGCGGGTGATATTATCCAGAGTCTGATACTCAACAGTGCGAGCATAAGGACTACTATCGCCGTAGATTAACTTCTGAAATTCGCGAGAAGCAATATCACCAGGATCGTCATTGCGACGGGCAATTTCACCACGCCGCTGAGTCTTAGCTAAAGCCAGCTTTTCTTGGGCGAAAACTGGCTCTTTAATCACCTCAGCGAATAAACTAAACACCTCATTCAAATCTTCACTGAGGGAACTAAAGTTAGCAGAACCAACAGTAGTATCAATGCTAGTTTCCACGGAAGCTGCTCTTTGTTCCAACAGCTCATTTAACTCATTACCAGAGTGCTTCGCAGTTCCCCCAGTTCGTAATACTTCCCCGACCAAACCAGCCAAACCGACCTTCTCACCAGGTTCCAAGCGATCGCCCGTGCGAATCAACGCCGTACCGCTAACCAAAGGAAGCTCCCGATCCTGCATCAAATAAACAATCATCCCATTGTCCATCTGATACCGGGTATATTCCGGCACCTTAACTTCTGGTACAGGCGAAAACTTCAACTCAGTGTAATGCCGCGCCGTGTCCGCCACAGCTGGCAACAAAAAAGAAAAAAGTAAAAAAGCAAAAGAAAAAAGAAACACGAAATAATGTTTCCTTCTTCCTTCCTTACCCCTCAAATGCCCAAACCACTGCATACTAATTTTTCCTCTTCCTCTGCACTCTCAGTGTCTCTGCGGTTTATCCTTCTTTAGGCAAAATGCGCCCAACAGTGCGATTTTCCGACTGGAAAGTTTCCCGCGCCACCCGCTGAATATCTCCAGGTGTCACAGAAGCGATCGCATCTAGCTGCTTAAACAGATTTCGCCAAGAACCAGTCTTCACCTCATACTCCACCAGAGAAGTAGCCATGCCCATATTAGAATCGAGCGATCGCAACAACTCAGCTCTAGCCTGAGTCTTCACCCTCTCCAACTCTTTAGCTGAAACAGGTTCCGATTTAAGCCGCTCAATCTCCTTACTCAAAGACTGCTGCACCTCGTCAACCGTATGACCGGGAGCTGTAAGCGCGTAGAACAGCATCAAATTCGGGTACTTATCCCCCGGAAAGCCACTGAAACCCTGAGCCGCCAGAGCTACTTGCTGTTCTTCCACCAAAGACCTATACAGGCGAGATGTGCGCCCATCGCTCAGCAAACGCCCGATAATTTCATAAATCGCATTATCAGGATGACTCATTGCTGGACGATGATAACCTTCCAGATACCAAGGCTGAGATGGTAGCCGCAAAGTCACTTCCTGCGCTTGGGTTTGCTTTGGTTCCACCGCTGTTAACTTCGGCGGCGCAGGCGCAGCCTTGTAGCGTCCAAAGTAAGTCTGAGCCAGCCGTTTAACTTCCGCTGGGTCAACATCTCCCACAATCCCGATTGTCAAATTATTGGGGACGTAGTAGGTATCGAAAAACTTCTGCACATCCTCGCGGGTGAGATTGCGGATATCTTCGTTGTAGCCAATCACCGGACGACGATAAGGATGCACTTTGAAAGCTTTGTCAATAAAAGCTTCAATCATTTGACCAATCGGAGAATTATCAGTCCGCAGCCGTCGTTCTTCCAGAATTACCTGCTGCTCTTTATAAAACTCCCGAAAAACTGGATCTAAAAACCGCTCCGACTCCAGTGACATCCACAGTTCCAGCTTGTTAGCAGGAAAGCTGAAGAAGTACATTGTGGCATCTGTAGACGTTGCTGCATTCAGCCCCACGCCTCCAGCTTGCTCTACAATTTGACCCAGCTCATTTTGCTTGGCAAATTTAGTAGCCTCAGCCTCAACTTTGGCAAACTCAGCTTCTAAAGATGCTACCTCTGCCTCCTTTTTAGCAGCTTTGGCTGCCCGAATTTGTTTAGCCAACTCATCCAAGCGGTCTAAAAGCGGCTTTTCTTGCTGGTAATTTCGCGTTCCGATGCGCGTAGTTCCCTTAAAAGCCAAATGCTCTAGAAAGTGAGCCACACCCGTTTGACCATCGGGTTCGTTAGCACCGCCGACATCAGCGTAGGTGAAAAACGAAACTACAGGCGCTTCGTGCCGTTCCAGCACAATAAACTTCAGACCATTATCCAGCTTAAATTCAGTCACCTTCTCGATGACGCGATCTAGGTAGGGCTGGATAGATTGAGCAGTAGATGGAGGTGTCTGGGTACGAGCCAAAGCCGCCTCTGGGAGCATTCCCCACGAGAGGAGAAAAACTAGCAAAAATGCCAAAAGAGCCGGACAGTGGCGTTGTGTTGACCATTTGGGGACTGGTTTCATAGCCTCCCGTAATAGTTGCTCGGTTTTTGGGATTGGGATAAACAGGAATCGACAAAACTGGCTCATACGGTACAAAAATCAAGCAGCGCTAATTCCAAGATATTGACTTTAACGTGGATTGCGTGCTGTTAACAATGTGTGAAGCTTTGAGCGATCGCGCAACTGTGCATTGCACAATAGCATTAACGTGTAAGTGGCAATCCATTAATCTAATTCTTCTCAATATGGGAATTTTTAACCGGAAATCCGTAGGGGCGACCAAGCAAGTCGCTCGTACAGAGGACGATACGCACACCAAGATTTTGAGCGCAGCCCAGCGGTTGTTTGCCCGTCAGGGATATGAGGGGACAACGACTCGCGATCTCGCCGCCGCCGCTGGGGTTGCCGAAGGTACGCTGTTTCGTCATTTTCCGACTAAAAAAGCCATTTTGATTGAGGTGGCGACGCAAGGCTGGGTGGAAATTCTCACGGATTTGTTGACAGAATTGAGCGAAATGGGCAGCTATAAAGCTGTGGCTCAAGTGATGCACCGCCGGATGATGAATTTGCATGAAAATGCAGATATGCTGCGGGTTTGTTTTACGGAAGCGCAGTTTCATCCAGAGTTACGCGATCGCATCCAAGTTGAAGTTATTGTCAAAATGACAGACGTTGCTGAAGCTTTTTTTCAAACAGCAATGGATAAAGGGATTTATCGTCGCACAAATCCCAGAATTGTCGCCCAAGTTTTCTTAGGAATGTTCACAATTGCAGGTTTTAGCCAAGATACGCTGATGGGAGGTAGTTCTTCTCCTAAAGCAATGCAGGAAATGGCTGAAGGTTTGGCTGATATTTTCCTCAATGGTGTGTTGGCGAAATAAGTTCACTTTGCTAGTTAGTTTTAACTGGGCGGTTGAAACCGCGTCTATACGAGACTTAACCCGCCTGCGCGGGTTTCAAAACCTTTGATTTGTCTTATAGTCTCCGCAGGCAGACTTAGTTTGTGAAGCCGCGATTTCTAATCGCCAGGGCTTATTGTGACTGAAACAAAGCTATAAACTGATGCAAGTGCGCGATAATTGCTAAACCAACAATGGACGCTGAAGAACTTTTAGAAAGATACGCATCAGGACAAAGACAATTTCATTCGGTAAATCTAAGAGGAGTAGACCTCAAAGATGCCGAACTGATTGACATAGACCTATCGAGCGCAAATTTAAATGGTGCTGACTTGAGTGGAGCAATTCTAACCAAGGCGCATCTGAATAACGCCAGCCTAAGTAGGGCATCTCTAACAGGTGCAAATTTGAGTAAGGTGAAGGGTAATTCACTTAATCTAAGTTGGGCAGACCTCAGCGGTGCTGCCTTAAGTGGTGCAAACTTGAATAATGCAAATCTGAGTGGAGCAGACTTAACTCAGGCAGACTTAACTCAGGCAGACTTAACTAATGTAAACTTGCAAAATGCAAATCTCCAGGGAGCTAAACTCCGGGGAGTAAGCCTAAGTAAACTCGATTTGTCAAGCTTGAATTTAGCTGATGCGGATTTGGCTGGAGTATACCTGGCAGAGGCGAACCTTAGAAAAACCTGTTTGCGAGGAGCAAATCTAGAGAGAGCAATACTCCAAGAAGCAGATTTAATAAAGGCTAACCTGGATGGAGCCAACTTGAAAAAGGCAATCTTAACTAATGCCAACATTTATGGAGCGAACATCCAGAATGCGGACTTTAGCAATGCAATAATGCCCGATGGAGAACGCTACAAGCCGGAAGCCTCCGATACAGAATCCCGCAAACAGGAAACATCGTTACCAACACAAATAGCAATGATTCGCAAAGTAATTCGTACAGAAAACGCACCAGCACCAGTCGGGCCGTATAATCAAGCGATCGCTGCTTCTGGTCAAATGATCTTCGTCGCTGGTCAAATTGCCATCGACCCCAGAATAGGCGATATTGTCTACACCGACGATGTAGCTAAACAAACAGAACAGGTAATGGCTCATCTTGAAGCTATTCTCACCGCTGGCGGTGCTAGCTGGCAAAATGTGGTAAAAACCACCGTTTTTCTCAAAGATATGAATGATTTTGCCGCGATGAATGCGGTTTATGGTAAATATTTTGATGCCGAAACAGCTCCCGCCCGTGTTTGCGTAGAAGTAGCCCGTCTCCCCAAAGATGTACTGGTAGAAATTGACTGTATTGCCGTGATTTAAATGGTGCGTTCGCCCTAAAGGGTGGCGCTACATAAACAAAGCCTCCCGACCCAGGCTTTTGCTTTTTTAAGTCCGCCAAGGCGGACTTAGTTTTTGGAGCATCGAGGCTTTAGCCTGTAGGCGATCTGTGGGATATATATACTGTGGGTATCTTTTAGCGATCGCACCGTAATAATATATTTAATCTTATTGACTTTTTTCTTAAAAGTTATTGACTTTTGTTGTCAAACGTTTAAGACTTTACTAAGTGCTTGTTGCCACTATTTCTCTATAAACAGTGGCATAGTCTTTATTTTGCAACGGAGCGTTAAAAATAATCGTGAAGAAGAACATTTTACTTGGTGCAGGTGCTGTAGCGGTATTAGCACTGGCAGGTTTGGCTATCAACACGGTTGAAAAAGTGCCACAGGCGTTGGCAGACAACTCCGCCAACAACCAAGTGCAAAGTCCCATTGCTCAGGGTCGTGTTAGGCGTTTGACAATTGCTTTCCCCGGCCGAGGAGATACCGCAGATTTACAAAATAAGGCAAATGCTGTAGCACAGTTTTTGTCAAGAGAGCTGGGAATGCCAGTTGACGCATTTGTTGCTGATGATACATCTGCTGTGGAAGCCTTGAGAGCCAACAAAGCTGATGTTGCCTTCTTAAGCAGTCGTCCCGCTTTGAAAGCTCAGCAGCTGGCAAATGCCAGATTGTACCTAGCTGAGGTGCGTCCAAATTATTCTGGAAGACACACTTATAAATCTGTTTTTGTAGTACCGACTAATAGCACCCTGAAAAGCCAAGCAACAGCTAAGCAGACGCTGGGACAACTGCGGGGCAAAAAAATGGCTTTCACTTCTCCCACCTCTGGATCTGGGTTTATTTTCCCAGTCGGTGAGATGGTAAAACAGGGATTGGTGCCGAATCGCGATCGCTTAAACAATTTCTTCGGACAAATCTCATACGGTAACAACTACAGCGGAGCTTTGCAAGCTGTTCTCAGAGGTCAGGCAGATGTAGCCGCCGTCTCAGAATACGCCCTTTTCCCTCCATATATCACCGCAGAAGAATCCAAAAAACTGCGGGTTCTTCATGGAATTTCTGGCGTACCTGCTCACGGTGTCGCCATTGATGATGACGTACCAAACCCGATGCGGGAAAGAATCATCAACGCCATGCTGAAGTTGAATCAGCCAGCGAATAATCAACTGCTAAAAAACCTGTATAACTCTACTGAATTAGTTAGAGTTAACGGCAATCAGCATTTACAACCAATGCGCGAAGCTCTCAGTCGTGCTGGATTTGAACCATAGAAATTTGTTAATTGCTAATAGTTAATAGCAATTAGCAATTAGCAATTAGCAACTAGCAACTAGCAATTAGCAATTAGCAATCCTGCAATGACCATTGAATGCCAAGACTTAGAAACGCCCTATGCAGCATCTTTGAATCGTCCGATTCTAAACCGGATTAATTGCAAGATTGGGCAGGGTGAATTTGTCGCTTTGCTAGGACTCAATGGGGCGGGAAAGTCCACATTGTTGCGATCGCTAGTTGGGTTAGTTCCAGTGCAGCGGGGAGAAATTCGCATCAACGGTGTAGCGGTGACTCCCCGCACCTTGCCTAGAATTCGGCGAGACGTAGGCATGATTTTTCAAGGCGGAGGGCTGATTCGGCAACTCACCGCCCTGGAAAACGTGCTTGTGGGACGTTTGGGAACGTTGTCAACTTGGCAAAGCTTGTGGGGATTTAAGCCACGCGATCGCCGTCAAGCTTTAGAACTCCTGAGTCAGTTGGGGTTGCAGGATCAGGCTTATCAAAAAACTGGTCAACTCAGCGGCGGACAGCAACAACGGGTAGCGATCGCCCGCGCCCTTATCCAATCCCCACAAATCCTCTTAGCAGACGAACCTATTGCCGGGTTGGATATCATGGGTTGCCAACAAGTGATGCAAACCTTCGCCGAGTTACATCGCGATCGCCAAATGACCATTGTAGTAGTTCTGCACGATTTGAGCATCGCCGCCGCCTACGCCCAAAGAGCTATCATCCTTGATACAGGTCGTATAGTCCACGATGGCGACTGCGAAAATTTACCATTCCAATTTTCAAGATAAAGAAATTAAACGCAAAGGTACGCACAGGTATTCGCGTACCTTTGCGCTTTCCTTGGCTACCTAGAGCGGTTAAAAAACAAATTTATGAAATTTGCGGCTTTCTGGAAACGCTACACCTGGGTTAATCGCCTAATTATACTGATTATTATTGTTTTGGTATATGCTTGGGCGTTGCAAGGCTTAAAAGTAGATTTAGCACTCCTTAAGGATAGCTGGCCCTACGTAACTGATTTTATAACCCGTTTATGGCCTCCCAATTTTGACGTTTTAGATGTGGCGATTCAGAGGCTAATTGAGACAATTCAAATGTCGTTATGGGGAACCACTATCGGCGCAATTATTTCCTTGCCAGTTGCGATTTTCTCCGCCCGAAATTTGGCACCTGGTTGGTTACGATTCTGGGCTAATTTTCTGCAAAATGCTGTGCGTTCTATTCCCTCAATTGTTCTGGGACTACTTTTTGTAGCCGCAACCGGACTAGGCGCACCAGCCGGAACTTTAGCATTAGGCATCTACACTGTGGGCTATCTGGGTAAATTTTATCAAGAAGCAATTGAAGCTGTCGATCAACGCTCTATCGAATCTTTGCAAGTTGCTGGTGCTTCTTGGCTGCAAATTGCCCAATATGGAATTTTGCCGCAAGTGATGCCTTTGGGATTAGGCTATACCTTGTATATGTTTGAGTATAATATTCGCGCCGCCTCGGTGTTGGGTGTCGTTGGTGCGGGTGGCATTGGTTTTGAGTTGGTTAACTACATCCGTGGCTTTGAATACAACAAGGCAACGACGATGATGTTGGTGCTGTTGGTAGTCGTCACCGCAATTGATGCCCTGAGTAGTAAGCTGCGTCAACGGCTAGAGGCAATGTAGCAATCTATTGCGCTCGAAACTGTAAAATCCCCTGCCCGAAATCAGTTTAATGGTATAATGATAATCATTATCATAAAAATATGCGATCGCTTTCCTGCATCGTCTATAGTAATTCGAGGGCTGGGTGCGATACACCTGTAGGGACATTCCTATGTCCCTAGCAAGGTGGCGATAGTGTCCAAACCGCGATACATAGCGGTTCTCGGTTGGATGAGGTACACTCTCACCTATCTCCTACAAGGAGATAGGCTTTGATTCTTACTCCCCTTCCCTAGTAGGGAAGGGGTTGGGGGTTAGGTTATTCTGATGTACTTCACGCAACTGAGAAACACTATATTCCACCCAGTTTAGTTTCTCCAATAATATTATTCCCATGACTGAACACGTTTTATTTGTTTGCAAATCCTGTTCATTTTCATCAACCGAACGAAAATACATGAACCAGACTGGGGGCGATCATTTGCTGACTCAGCTATCGGATTTGTATGAAAATTGGTCTTTACAATCAGAGTTTGCAATTCAAGAAGTTGAGTGTCTAAGTGGATGCGATCGCTCGTGTACTATTGCCTTTTCTGCTCCCAATAAAGCTACCCTCATGTTTGGCGATTTACCACCTTTAGAGAGTGCAGCAGAAATCCTTAAATTCAGCGAAAAATACTTTACCAGTGCCACAGGTATCATCCCACGACAAGAACGACCAGAAGCACTAAAAAAAGGTATTCTTGCTCGAATTCCGCCTTTACCCCACGCTACCCAGGCTAGTTTTTAAGTAAGATAAGAATTTTATCAAAAGCCTCTGTCATGTCATCCACCGCTTCCCCGTTACCAAATTCCCTAGCACGAATTGTAGAACGCTTTCAACGCCAAGCCGATCCCAAGCGACGCTATGAGCAACTAATTTGGTACGCCAAGCGGCTAAAAGAATTTCCAGAAGCTAATAAAATTCCGGAAAATAAAGTTCCTGGTTGCGTTTCTCAGGTTTACATAACTGCCACACTAAATGAAGAGAAAATTTGGTTTCAGGGAGATTCCGATTCCCACTTAGTAAAAGGTCTAGTGGCGCTTTTAATAGAAGGACTTAATGGGCTAAGTCCATCAGAAGTGTTACAAGTATCTCCAGATTTTATTCAAGATACTGGGCTGAACGTAAGCTTGACACCTTCTCGCGCCAATGGTTTTTACAACATTTTCCAAACTATGCAGAAAAAGGCTTGGGAATATCAATTACAAATGTCCGATCAGCTCAATTAACAAAGAAAGAGTAATGACAAATATCACAGCAACAACACCAGACGCAATACTGAATATTCCTAAACGGGGAATGCCAGTAACGATTATTACAGGCTTCTTGGGTAGTGGAAAGACAACGCTGCTAAACCATATTTTACAAAATCGCCAAGACTTGAAGGTGGCAGTTTTAGTGAATGAGTTTGGCGATATTAATATTGACAGCCAGTTGTTGATTTCGGTTGATGAAACCATGATGGAATTAACTAATGGCTGTATTTGCTGCACGATTAACGATGGATTACTCGATGCAGTTCACAAGGTGATGGAAAGAAGCGATCGCATCGACTACTTAATTGTTGAAACAACCGGAGTCGCCGATCCATTACCGATTGCCTTAACCTTTATTAGTACAGATTTGCGGGATTTAACCAGGATTGATTCTATCTTAACTTTGGTGGATGTTGAAACCTTTACACCGGTGCATTTTGAAAGCGATGCCGCCCTCAATCAAGTTTCTTATGGGGACATCATTCTGCTAAATAAAACCGATTTGGTTCCAGAAGAGAAAGTCAAGGAATTAGAAGAATACATTCGCACAGTGAAAGTAGGCGCGAGAGTTTTGCGAACCTCCTACGGACAAGTTCCTCTGCCACTAATTTTAGATGTGGGATTTTCCCAAGCGGAATCTTATGCAGCTAAAGAGGAATCCAGCCACCATCATCATCACCACGATCATCATCACGATCATTCCCACCACTTAGAAAATGATGGTTTCATGTCATTTTCTTTTCAAAGCGATCGCCCTTTCCTCTTAGAGAAATTTCAATACCTTTTAACTGACCAATTGCCCGATGATGTCTTTCGCGCCAAAGGGTTACTCTGGTTTAAGGAAAGCAGTTTACGTCACATCTTCCAACTGTGCGGCAAACGAATTGAGTTGAAAACTGATAAGTGGTCTTCTCAGAAAAGCAATCAGCTGGTATTTATCGGGCGTAACTTGAACATAGCCCAAATTCAACAGCAGTTAAAAAACTGCCTTGAGTAAATAATAAGGGATTATTCAATCCTATCATTCTCAAATTCAACAACAGCGCTTACTAAAGCGTAAGTTCTACCTAGCATTCACAAACACGCTTTTTGAGGAAACTAATTTATTAATAGCAACCGACCCTTGGTTAGTTGCTAGTTGATTAGCCTCATACCCAATTGTGTCACGAGAGACTTTCTTCAAGTTGGGGAAACTCGTATAAGGCTTGCCCACTGGTACTTTGAGAGTATTCCCAAGAATTTCATCTTCTACTACAGACACATTCTCCATAAGGTTAGTAATGATTTGTCTACCAGAGGGCGTTACCTCCAAGTAGCGTACCCCTTGTTGTATATAACGATAAACAACATTCCAGAAAAAATTTGGGAAACCTAAACGCAAGTCCTCTGGATGATGATAGCCCAAATTTTTATTGACACCAGTTTCTTCAAACTCGTAGAACAGCGCTGTAATTTTTTGCAAGTATTGCGGGTCTGAAAGCTGACCGATTAAATCAGCAGCGCGAACTAGACCGGGATAGTTAACAGTGTCCTGATGTTCCTCATCAGGGGGGACTGGAAAACGGGTCAACTCAATGTTGTGCTTAATCACTTCCACATCAATCAGTGGATGACCCGAAAAACACTCCTCAACAAACAATTTCCCCCGGTCTACATGATAAGGAGTTAGGCTTGCATCGGTGGAACCGAGTGGTAAAGAAATTATCTCACCTTTTATTCCCTTAGCATACAACCTCTCATTAAGTTGGTCTTGACGACAGACACGCTTAACATAGCCAATGTCATGACACAGCAAAGAAATTATTGTATGCAACCAATCCTCACAGGAAACACTTCCTTCACTTTGGTGCTTTCCTTGCAAAATTTCTTGTCCTACTAAAGTCACAAGGATAGTGTGTTCAACGTTGTGATACAAGGCGTTGCTAGTAGCAATGTTTTCCAGCGCCATATTTGCGACCCAACTAATCAGGTCAACATAATCTGGTTTGAGATTTCCGTAAGCCTGACAATAACCTGCTTGGAGGCATTCAACGCAAGTACCAATCATTGCCTTTGTGAGACTAAACATTGCTCTTCCCCTGACTGAATTAGTAACTTTTGAAATAAATACACGCTTACGCTGTCAATCTTTTAAATAGGCTATTGGGTAATTCTTTTCATTCAAGTGGTTAAGAGGGAAACCCTTATTAAAATATTGACGCCTAGTTCATAAGAAAGCAACCAGAAAAACTCATCGATTTTTAGCTTTTAGCAAATTAGTTCCCAAGAATTGGGCGAAATAATTGATGTGAAAAATATAAACCTCATAAAACCTCATAAAACATCAGGCTAACCTCACAAAAAGCTATAAATCTACTATTCTCTAATATCGCGCGTTTCTCTCTCTAAATAGTGTGATCGTTTCAATCGGTAAGTTGTGATAATTACTGGCTGATAGTTGTGATGATAAATGCACCTTCATGGTGACAGAATAAGGCTATATTTGTGACACAGGTTACAGACTGATATTAAAGTATCTAGGGTGAGCGATTAAAAATTCCTGTCTACTTTTAGGCAAGGATGAGAACTAGCAGTCAGTAGCTTGCTTGCGGTAGATATTGCACCAGATAGAAAAAATCACCTGCTTTTAATTAACACTTCTCAGGCATACGCCCAGAAGAAGGTCAAGGCTTTATAATTGACAGCAACCTGATCTCCCTATCAAGAGCAGCTTTTATGAGCGACCAGAAAAATATCCTGATAATTGTGACAAACCACAAACAAATTGATGCTGACCATCCAACAGGATTGTGGTTAGAAGAGTTCGCGATTCCCTTTCAATTATTTCGCCAACACACATATACAGTCACAGTTGCCAGTCCTCTAGGCGGGATGGCACCAATTGATCCCCGTAGCTTGTCTACATCTGAGCCAGCTGAAGCTCATGGTGATGCACTGCAAGCTCTACAGTATACGGAACCATTGAATAGCGTAAACGTTGACGACTACGATGCAGTCTTTTTCCCTGGCGGACACGGGACAATGTATGACTTACCTATTCCTGAAGTGGGTCGGGTGGTCAGCCAGTTTTTCGATGCTCAAAAGGTGGTAGCGGCGGTTTGTCATGGCCCTGCTGCATTTGTGCAAGCAACGCAATCAGATGGTACGCCGATTGTAAAAGGGCGAAAAGTCACTGGTTTTACCAACGAAGAAGAAGAGGAAGTTAAGTTAGCTCACTTGATGCCTTTCTTACTCGAATCGCGGTTACAGGAACTCGGTGCTAAGTTTGAAAAGGCATCTATGTGGAGTGACTATGTAGTTGTAGATGGCAAGCTAATTACAGGTCAGAATCCCCAATCGAGTGCTAGTGTAGCTAAGGCAGTGATTGAAGCACTTGCGTGAACTACCTAAGCAGATAGGCTAAGACAGCATAAAGTTAAACAACTCAGTTAACACTCACAACTTCGACCAAAGAATCTCCCACCGCCGCCACTCGACCCAAATCAGCAAAAGCAGATGAAGTTGCCGCATTTACAGTATTCGCTGCGTGAGAAAGCTTGCGCCAGTAACCTAGAGGCGCAACTACTACACCCGGTCGCGTAATGTCGCTAACATGAGCCGGAACCTGAAACGCTCCCCGGTCGTTGAACACTTTCACTAACTGCCCCTCGACGATACCACGAGCCGCGGCATCGGATGGATGGACAATTACCCTTGGTTCTCTCTGTAGTTTGCGGTGCTTAGGCAAATTGGCGAAGCAGGAATTAATAAACTGATGCGGTTTAGCTGATAACAAACTTAGAGGATAACGCTCTTTTAGCGTCGGATTGCTAATCGGTGACTCCCGCTGCGGAGTATAAGTAGGCAACGGGTCTACTGGCGTTCCAGGTTGAAATTCTTCACAGCCTTGGCGAAATGCCGGTAACACATAGTTGCTGTCCACAGCCATAGATGACAGGAACTCGCATTTCCCGGAAGGGGTAGGGAAGTTTCCAGCGGCGTGAGGAACCAAGTCGATTTTCAACTTGGCAAACCCTTTAGTTTTCAGCAAATCCATATCAATGCCATCTAGCGCAGGTGCAGACCAGTCCAAAACCTCCATTGCCATCTGTTCATCGCTAAGTTTAAAGCACTCTTCCTCAAACCCCATACGAGTTGCCAAGCGCCGGAAAAGTTCGATATTTGGGATGGCTTCTCCTAAAGGCGCGATCGCTGGCATATTTAAAGTTACATAGGTGTGTCCCCATGAAAACATCAAATCCAAATTCTCAACTTGAGTAGTAGCAGGCAGCAAAATGTCTGCATAATCAGCGGTATCTGTCATAAACTGCTCGCTCACGACAGTAAACAAATCCTCGCGAGACAAACCTGCCACGATTTTGTCCTGTTCCGCTGCTTGAGTAACTGGGTTGCAGTTGTAGACAAATAAAGCCTTGATGGGTGGATTCAGTTCTCCAGTTAAAGTTTGACCAATCTGCCACTGATTAACAACTCGCGTACCCGATTTGATAAACTCAGGGCGATGCACCACCTCCCAGCGAATGGGGAAAGGCCACATGGGAGCCTGTAGCATACCACCCCCCAAGTATCGCCACGCACCTACTAAGGCAGGCAAACAGCAAATTGCCCGTATCCCCTGGCCGCCTCCTGCTTGCTTCTCCAGCGCAACTCCCAGGCGAATAACGGATGGCTGCGTTGTGGCGTATTCCCTAGCAAGAGTCACGATGTCTTCAGCAGGAATACCCGTAATTTCAGCAACTCGTTCTGGTGGAAATTCGCTAACTCTTTCCTTAAGTTCTGCAAACCCAACGGTGTAATTTTCTACATAGTCCGCATCAATTAAATTTTCGCTGATGATAACGTGCATCAGGCCTAGGGCAAAGGCACCATCTGTACCGGGACGAATCGGAATATGCCAATCTGCTTGCGTTGCAGTTTTTGTCCGAACTGGGTCAATTACAACTAACTTAGCCCCGTTTTGCCTTGCTTCCTTGATAAACGGCCACAAATGCACGTTGGTGGAGAGTACATTGCAACCCCACAAAATAATGTATTTAGAGTGGGAAAAGGTGTCTGGGTCAGTACCGTGCGTTGCACCATAAGTCATCAGCCAAGCGGTGCTAGTTCCAGAAATGCAGAAGGTGCGTTCGCTGATGGAAGCACCTAGCCTGTTGAAGAAGGCATCACCAACAGTCAAACCGTTGAGAAGTCCTTCGTGACCCAGATAGCTGCATGGTAGGATAGCCTCGGCTCCATACTCAGCAATAATTTCTTGGAAACGGCTGGTAATCTCGTCTAGGGCAGCGTCCCAACTAATACGCTCAAATTGACCGCTACCTTTGGGGCCGATTCGTCGCATCGGGTAAAGCACTCGGTCTGGGCTGTAAACTCGGTCAAGGTAGTCGCTGACTTTGCCACAGAGAGTACCCCGTGTAAAAGGATGGTCTGGGTTGCCGCTTACTGATGTGGCTCTACCATCCTCCACCGTTATGAGCATGGCACAGGTATCGGGACAATCGTGAGGACATGCGCCGAGTACAATGGTCTTTTCGCCTACAGTGCTGACCATAACTTTACCCCGCTGATTACAGTATTGTAGTTTTATATTTAGCTATAGCTGCTCGGAAAAACTGTTAGAAAAGTTACATAAAAATTAATTGTGTTTTAGTTATTAGTATGAGCGGTATCTTTATTTTGGCAACTCACAATAAATACCCCCACAAGAACTTCCAACCTTCCACAAAGGGAGAGCGAGGGGAAATTGTGCCTATTCAAAGGGACAGATTTTATCGAGTCATGAACCAGCTATAGTTCATGAGGTTAATTTTAGGCAATCAAAAAACCAAAATTCCGTAGTTTGAGATACAAAGCTAGGTTCAACTCTACGCCCCAGTAGAGTTAATAATAGGTTCTACCGAACTTGCTATGTAAAAATGTTAAGAATAGCTAATCAAGATAGAAAATGCAAAATAGGTGTAAGAGGTGAGATTTGTTGCTAAGCTTGAATTCTGGGATTAATT
>NZ_JAMPKJ010000047.1 GCF_039962115.1 Funiculus sociatus GB2-C1
TAGGTGTCAACAATTTTTTGCCGCAGGTCAAGGGAGTAGGGTTTCATCTCTAATCAAGAAAATACTCATGCTCTATGCTTTGAGCGTACCTCACTAGACAGGAAAAGGCTATAGTAAATATTTAGATGCTTTCCAAAAAATCCTATTTGAAGCATTTAGGATAGATGTAAAGATTGCCTGTATAGTCGATAACGACTATGAGCTTTTGATTAATAATTCTTCTATAAAAGATGTTGGTGGTTCTAATACATTGCTCCTACATCTGAAACGTAAGGAAATAGAAAATTACTTACTTGACTATGAGGTGATAGCACAAGCAGCAGCAGATTTAGTTGAAGAAAGGAAGAAGTACACAGGAAAAAGCATTAGCTACCCAACTGTTGAGGAAATCAAAGCTGAAGTCAATAGCATACTAGACAGCCCTGAAATTCGCAGTACTGTTAAGTGTCAACTTGTACCAAAATATCGTGAGAAGATGCTTGATAGTTCTCTAGATTCCTCAACTAAAGAACGTAAAGGAGAGGAATGGTTTGAGCAGAAGTGGAATGATGAAAACTGGCAAATAAGGAACTGCCCTGGCAAAGAGGTTCTAAAACGATTAAGAACATGGTGCCAGCAAACCTATGGTCTTACTTTAACTCCTCCTAAACTTGCCGCAACGCTCCATCAGTTGCCAGATGATGTGCAAGAAATTATGGATAAACTCCAAGAATACTTTTACAGTTGACTGAAAACAAAGCCACAAATGAGGCTTCCGAGACATTAGACTATATACTTATTTTTGACTTACAGCTCACCCCTTACCAATACCCCCCTGTAACCGCTGCTCTCGTTCCTCCCAATCCGGTAGATAGGCGCGTACATGAAGCTTTTGAATATTTTGCCGTGATTGGGAACCAGCAAATGCGCCAGCAGGTGTTTTCATTGACATTGAGTTGCTGTTGTTCGGCGCTGGTGTCTATGTATTGTTGAGCTAACTGGGAATGCAGGCAATATTAGGGCACGAGCCACCAATCATGTTTAAGCTACGTTCCACCAGAGCGGCTTTGCGTCCATCCGCGATTAGTGCAGGTGCCAGGGTTTTACCTGCTTTACCGCCACCGATAATAATGTCGTCGTAGTATTGGGTATCCATTTCCATCTCCTTTGCGTTTGGCATTACTTTATTCGACGATTGGGATTACTTCACAGCAGAGCTAACAGCAAAAATCCTTGAACTTTTTTCTATGTAAAAACCATCATTGCGATCACCTGTGTATTCATGATTTTTGCTAGATTGTTGAAATTCCTAAAATGGGTTTTCTTGCCTGCATGATTAACTTGAAAACTAATGGGATGGGTAACTGGTTGCCTATTAGATATGTGGTAAAACCAATTAGACAAACACCATTTCCACTTGAATTTTTCTGAGCTGCAAGTGCAACTCCTTATGCAATTAGCATCGTTGATAGGCGTTATGCCATTGCTGCTACAATCTCGTCCGTAGACAGAACGGCGTTGGCGATATACCCGAAATTAATCAGTGCGGCCTTGTAGCCGTCGCCCAGTTCCGGATGTTGAGGGGCAGCCGTTGCGTCTTTGATGACAAGCACCTCAAATCCCTGTTCGATCAAGTCGCGTAGGTGAGCTTCAACACAAATATTTGCCAGCATTCCGAGCAGAATGACTTTGCTGATGTTGCGCTTACGCAGTTGTAAAACGAGGTCATTGCTCTGCGGTCCGTAGGCTTTGTGGGGACTAACTACGATTGTCTTGCCATCTTCGATAAAGGGCTTGTAGCGCTCAAGCCAGTCAGCACCAGAACCCAAGAATCCGTCGAGGCTCAACGCACCACTGCGATCAAACTCCCTGGATTTAAGCATCATTTGCTCCACGGTTCCGGCAAATTTCCAGCCATAGTCGGTGGGGTAGTAATAGTGGGGGGAGATGAAAACCTCAAATTTATTCTGCTTCGCGGCTTTGAAGATGCGCTCAATGTTCTCGACGGTCTTGTTATCTTTGACATTGTTACCCACCAAGTCCCAGGAAACCCCTGTTTCGCTCAAGACATCGTTTTGCGGATCAATAACGACTACTGCGGTGTCATTCTTGTTGATGTTCATGTCTCTTTTCGCTTGTTGATGTTCACGGTTATCTTTGGTCTGGCACTCACGCAACTGGGTTTTAAAAAAGTGCTTAACACGCGCTAGAGGATTTAATTTTTCCTACAAGTTCGCTGCATCAAGATACGGTTGTTTTTATACACCTCTAAAGTTCCAGACTGCGGGTTATCTAACGTGCCATCCCACACCCAATATTGATAATTTCCATTCCGAAACCTATACACCCGAACACCTTCCGTCGCTTGGCTAGTTCCTCCGTCTAAACTTAAATTCCCGTTGGGACTGGTCGCGCGATAAAGCAGCTTACCAGAAGTATGATTCTGCCAAATATTAATGTTGTAGCCACCCCGGCATTTCGTACTCAGGATGATGCCAGCAGTAGAATCAGCAGACGCTCTTAAGGAAAAATTAGCTAAGACACTAATTGGCAGAGCCAGGAGTAACGCAGATATTTTTAGTAGTGTTTTCATAGTTTTCAAGAGTGTTGTAAAACTAATTACACTGAAATCGTTTACATTTAATTGCTTCGACATTAATTCCGAATTGACGAGAAAGATGCCTTTACCAAAACTCAAATTACTGTTGAAAATTGTCGGCAATAGAGTAAGCGGCTATGGCTTTACCTTCTGAGATAATTCCCTCTACACCATCCGTCGTGTTAAACAGCAACAGCTTAACGGAAACGTTTTTCCGTATTCGTATATTTCGGTGCCTAGCTTGAAGTCGTCGTGAAGGAGTACACAGCTTTAATCCGTTGCGATGGTCTTAAATAAAACCAGTATTCAGTGTTCGCTGGGAAGTCACTGTGGTTCATCTTTCCTGGATTAGCCCAATTCGCTGAAAAGGTCAGGTTTCGGTTATTGAAAGATACACTTTTTCAGAAGAGGGGAATGTGGTAATTCTCATGAACCCCTTTCCTTCTCAGCATTTGCAAGTTTTGTTCTGTACTCAGCCTTTGCCCATGTCTTTGCTTCCGCCTGTCACCAGCAGAGCACAGCGATTCCGATGTATCCGCGATGCGTTCACACTTCTCTATTGCGCGGTTGCAGCGTGTTCAATGATCTCGGCAACGGCGTCTGGATGGGACACCATTACTACATGTGAAGCGCCATTTACTATGATCGTCTTCTTGGAGCTGGCGCGGTTCGCCATGAAAGAATGCACCGCCGCCGGAATGTTCAAGTCGCGATCGCCATAAATGAACCAGGACGGGATAGATTTCCATGCAGGCGCACCGGAGACTTCATTAAACGCGGCTTCCATAATCGGACGCTGGGTACTAGCCATCAGTTGCGCGTCGTTAGCGGGCACATCAGCAGCAAATTGGGCGTGGAACTTGCTCTGCTGAATATACAGGTCTTTGCCACCATCGGGCAGGACAACCGGCGGCGCGAGGGTCGGCGCGAGCGTGCTGCCCGGATAACGTCCTGAGAGTTCGGCGGCAGTCTCGCCTTCCTCAGGAGCAAAGCCAGCAACGTAGACCAGTGCTTTCACATTCTTGTTCCCATTGACTGCATTGGTAGTTACCGAACCTCCGTAGGAATGCCCAACCAGCACGATAGGACCGTTAATGTCTTTAAGGACGCTAGCAACATAGTCTGCATCGCTCTTAACGCCACGTAGGGGATTAGCCACAGCAACCGTTGGGTAACCTTTTGCGATCAGTTTGGTCAATACCCCATTCCAACTGGAAGACTCGGCGAATGCGCCGTGGACAAGGACTATCGTAGGCTTATTGGCTTGTGCACTGGCACTATTCATGATGGCTCCGAGAGAAGTGATTGTAATGGTTCCTAAAAAGAGAATGACAATCAGAAGCAGGCGAATGCTGTTCCTGAAATTGAGCGTATTCATGTTGTGATTTCCTTTGAATTTGTTGCGTTGGATAGGAATGGATTGCAACCGTGATATGAGAAATTGACGGATATGGGTTGTGACCGCGTTCGTGAAGTGTGTGCTTTGCACTCAGTGCTGCGAAGGGTTGATCGCATCATTTCAAGACCCTGACTCATCGCTTATGATTGGGCACTGTGAACAGTACTGTTTCGCTGGTGATGACTTTGTGCAAAGGATCGGCTAGCTCGATTAATACCTTGTGTAAACCAGGTTCCAGACCGACCAGAATGATCGTTTCGCCGCTGCTATCAACAAAGTGCCAGGGCGTGTCATCAACGGTGATGTGGATATGACCAATGCGCGGCGATACATCAAGGGCACCTTTACCGAACACGGGCACCACCCGTAAATTCTCCGTCCGATACTGGATGAAAACACGACCTTGAGCCAATGGTTCAGGAAGCGGTGGATCGACAATCAGCTTAGCGGGTGCTTCATTTTCGATCGCAATCAATGGGGATGGACCAATGATGTTCTTAGCGCTTGTGGTGTGATTGCTCATAGCTGGCAGGTACTTGAGAGAGGAAGGGGGACGCGGGGAAGGGAAAGACGCGGAGACGTGGGGGAAGACACAAGGCAAAATGATGTGGGAAGGGGAAACAACATCAGTATTCTCGTGTCTCCGTGTCCTCTTATTGCAAGTGTTTCTTCAATTCAGCGGCTGCGTGAACAAACAGAGAACGAACTGCCGGAACCTCGGCTAAACCATTGAGCAGCCCAAAGTCATGAATCATGCCGTTGTAACGCACAGTTGTCACTTTCACTCCAGCCTCATCGAGCTTGCGTCCATAGGCTTCGCCACCATCACGCAAGATATCGCTTTCCGCAACTTGAATTAACACCGGAGGCAAGCCTTGCAGTTGCTCAATCGTCGCCTGTAGAGGAGAGGCATAGATATCTTGGCGCTTTTCTGGGTCAGCAATGTACATGTCATACATCCACTTCATCAATGGTGTAGTCAAGAATCGTTTGTCACCAAATTGATGGTAGGACTCCGTTTCAAAACTAGCATCGACGATCGGCCACATCATGATTTGCAACTTAATGTGTGGTCCCCCTTTCGCTTTCGCCATCAACGCAGTCACAGCTGTCATATTGCCGCCGACACTGTTACCGACCACTGCCAGATTCTTGCCGTCTACCTCAATCTCCTCACCATGCTCGGCAACCCATTTCGTCGCGGCGTAGATTTCATTGATCGCCTGTGGGTACTGAGCATCTGGCGTGCGAGTGTAGTTGACAAAGACAGCCGCAAAGCCTGAGAGCACAACGAGATCGCGAACCATGCGCTTGTGCGTTGGATAATCGCCTAATACCCAACCACCACCATGAATAAAGATGAAAACAGGCAATGTGCCTTTGACCCCTTCAGGTCGCACGATATTGAGCATAATCGAATAACCGTCAGCAGTAATCGTCTTCTCAGACTCTTCAATGCCTGAAAGGTCTACTGGAACTGAAGCCTGTGCATCTACAAGAATCTGACGTGCTTCGATCGGAGTGAGTGTCTCCAGCGCCACACCTCCTGAATTCAGCACGTTCAAAAATTCCTTCACTCCTTTGGAAAGACGTGGATCATCTGCAACTTCCAAAATTTTTGCTGCTGACGAGTTTACTTGAGCAACCATGACATTCTCCTTTGATAAGTAGTAAACAATCTGTTGAAATGACACTGTTAAGTGAGTTGATTTAACAGTGATGCTTGATCAGTAGTGGTTGTGGAATGGCAATCACTTTCTACTGACATCGTTTCCCAGCCAGAACTATTTGTTACTGGTGAAAAAGTTGTTAACCTAGCGGGTTGCTGCCTTGATCGGTTGTTTCCACACCGCAGCAGCATAGAGCGAGTTCTCAAAATCGGGGGCAATATCACCTGTGATACGTGCCTCATGATGCGCCCAGTCCTTAAAGAACAAGTCGTGACTGATGCCCGATACTATTGCAGGTACGTCGCGGCGGATGCTGTGGATGTCACCCACTGGCAAGCCAAAGCTGACCAAACCAGCAGGATTAAATACGTGAATGTCTTTCAGATAAGGGGCAGTGCCAGGTACTTTTTCTTGGTATTCGTGGGCGCTACCGAGGTAAGGGTGCATCCCCAAATTGTCGTCGCGCAGGTCTTCTGGTGGCTCGTAGCGATCGCGCCAGAGGGCAATATGCTGGGCAAAGTCGGCTAGTTCGGGACGCTTTGTTGGGTCAACGAAGTAACCAGTGCCAGCGATCGCAAAATCAAACTCGAAAACATCATCGTTCACCTGGATGGCAATGCGATCACCCATTTTCCGTGCCGATTTCCAAGGGGCAGATAGGTGGATGTGAAAGTTCGGGAAGGCGATCGCTCGCTTAATCGAGTTTGGTGGTGGCGCGGTGCCTGCTTGATGAAAGCGCCAAGCCTGGAACCAGCGAACTGCATCGGGTAGTTGAGGATAATTGTCATAAGCGCCAGGATAGTCCCGTACCCGCAGTAATGACAGAGATGCAAGCTCTGACCGCCGTACAAACAGGTGTACTGCCTTAGCTCCCGATTCCAACGCCACTCCTGCTGCATCGAAAGCTGAAGCCGCCGCACCCAGCACCGCCACAGTCTTACCGCGCAGTGCTTCAAAATCGATGGCATCGGCGGTATGTGCGTACAGCGTGCGTGGTAAGTCAGCCAGTACTGGAGGTATGTATGGACCACCAGTGCCAGCCACGCCATTGGCGAAGATAATTTTGCGCGTAGTTTCTACCTGCGGGACACCGTTTACCTCAAGGTGTAGGCGGAAGAAACCTGCATCTGGCTGAATCCGCACCAACTTCGTCCGGTAACGAACCTGGATACCGAGGAATTGCCGATACCAACTGAGGTACTCAGCCCAAGCCACTCGCCCAATGCGATCGATCTGCGCGTAGGCTGCCGCACCGTGCCGAGCTTCGTACCAGGCTTGAAAGGACAATTCTGGGATGCCTAGTTCTGGACCAGGCAGATTTTTCGGCGTGCGGAGCGTTTTCATCCGCGCTCGCGTCAGCCACACGCCTGCATGAGCCTCGTCATCGGCTGCATCGATCCCCGTCACGCGACCGATCCCAGCACGCCGTAGCGCAAATACAAAGGTGCTACCGCTGCCGCTGCCACCTATTATAGTGACATTGTGATCGATGCCAGGGCGATCGGGTACCCAGTTTTCGGGATCGGGACCGAGCAGGCGTAGTGCCTCGCGGGCAGCAAAATCGGGATCGGTCGTTGTTTTCATGTCGATCATGGTGTTCTCGACAACGTGGGTGGTCAGAAAGCAGCGAATATGATCTGCGATCGCGTCCCCATCTTCTTCCAGGGCAAAGTGTCCGGTATCGAGTAGATGAAACTCAAGATTCTGCAAGTCACGTTTGTAGGCATAGGCTCCTTCGACTAAAAAGCCCTGATCGTTTTTGCCCCACACGACTAACGTTGGGGGTTGATACTGACGCAGGTAGGCTTGCCATTGCAGATACAGCAACAAATTGGATTGATAGTCGTACTTCAATGCCAGTTGAATATCCGAGTTACCAGGGCGATCGAGAAGCGCTTCATCCAAAGTCCACGTATCGGGACTGAGGGACTCTAAATTTCTCGCTCCAGTGGTGTAATACCATTTCGCGCCCTTGATAGCTAGAGCCTGACGCACCCGCTCGGTATTCTCAGGTGTCTTGTTCTGCCAAAAAGCTCGCATTGGTTGCCAGAAATCACCTAGCCCTTCCGCGTAGGCATTGCCATTTTGCACAATCAGCGACTCTACCCGCTCTGGATTCTGCGTTGCAAGGCGATAGCCAATAGGAGCGCCATAGTCCATCAAGTAAAGACTGTAGCGTTTCAAGCTGATCGCATCGATAAAGCCTGCCATTACTTCGGTAAGGCGATCGAATGTGTAATCAAACTCATCCACCGTAGGCATGGAACTATAGCCAAAGCCAGGGTAATCAGGGGCAACCAGATGGAAGGAATCCGCAAGTGCAGGTATGAGATTGCGGAACATGTGAGAGGAAGTCGGGAAGCCATGCAACAGCAGAATCGTTGGGTTGTCGCGAGAACCCGCTTCACGATAGAAAATATCTAAACCATCGATTGAGACTGTGCGATATGTGGTCATGGAATATATGCGTTGTAGAAGTATGAGAAACAGGTGTTCTGTTGTTCTCATTGTTCAATATTCATTTGATTCAGAACACTGAAGTTTGCTGAGTTAAGCGACAAGTTAGAGACGGCTTTAAAGCGTTTAAATCTTAACTCAAAGAGTAATTACAGGTTATCTCCATCCAGTTATTTCAATCGTTACAAGAAAGTGCCCTATAAGTAGTGGCTGATGGACGTGAAGCCATGCTGAGAGAACCTTCTTCAACTGGTGAAGTTTTACGACAGGTTAATTTATCTCACATCCTGACGACGACCTTGCTCCTGGAAGTAGTCGCGCCAACTTTCGGGTAAAGCTTCCAGTTGAGCAGCACGGTGAAGTAACTCTGAATTGTCTTCCTGGCGAACATAAAGTTGAGTGATATCAGCAACAGTGATGTTGTTGTCATCTCGACTCACCAACTCTAAAGTGTCTCCAGCTCCGACTTCGCCCTCTTGCAAAACACGAAAGTAAAATCCGGTTCGACGACTCGCGAGAAATGGTTTAACCATATCCGGTCGTCCAAACCGAATCCCAAGTTTGTAGCAGGGTAGACGAGGTTGTGTCACCATCAGTTTTACAGTGCCGATCGCAAAGCGATCGCCAATGTTCACTTCCTCTTCTTTCAGCCCAGTGATCGTGAAATTTTCGCCAAAGATACCTGGCGGGAACTCTGTATCAGGCAATTCACTTTGCCAGTAATCATAATGCTCGAAGGGATAGACATAGATGGCTTTGTCTACTCCTCCATGAACGGTTAGATCGGCTTGCCTATCACCGTCTAAATTGAGCGATCGCACCATCACCCGTTTGCTGACTGGCTCTTTGAAAATTCCAGTTGTAACTGTTTTCCCTTTCCAGGTCACTTCACGCGGAAGTCCTACGTTGACACAGATGAGTTTCATCTTTAGCTCCAAAGTTTTGGATTCCATTCGATTACGGCAGCCAACATGGGATATCGAAAAAATGACTGAGTTGCTTATCGGAGTGCTTGATTGACTAAAGGTGCAATGACCGCGATGTTTTTGACCAACTCATCGGAGAGAGAGAACCGCTGCTTTAAGTAATTAGGATCGTTGTAACTCAGCCATACCTTACCGTCAGCCGCTTCCCATGCCAGTATTTTCAGGGGTAAATCCAGAGCGCTCGTCGGTTCTGCCACCATGAGCGGTGTTCCGGCTTCAGGGTTGCCAAACAGCAATAACTGTGTCGGACGCAGGCTGAGTCCAACTTTTTTGGCTTCAGCTCGTTGATCAATGCGGACAAAAATGGTGATGCCTTTTGCCTGAAGGATAGCTTCTAAGCGATCGACGGTTTCGGTTACTGAATATGGGCTGGGTTGACTGATGATGCCGTTAATTGCATTCATAGCAGCGAACTCCTCTATGGTTTTGGTGATGGGTATTTTTAGGGCACTTTAAATCTGTGCCATACCGCCATCGACAAACAGCTCGATGCCGTTGACAAAGCTGCTGTCGTCACAAGCGAGAAAGACGACGGCTTTGGCAATCTCATCCGGTGTGCCGACTCGTCCTAGTGGGATATTTTTGGCTTCAGTTGCTACGAAATCCTGCACCTGCTCATCACTCAGTCCCATGAGATTGTAACCGGGAGTGGGCACGACACCAGGGCTAATAGCATTAACTCGGATCTGGCGCTCTTTGAGGTCGAGTGTCCAATTGCGAGCAAACGAGCGCACAGCGGCTTTGGTCGCACTGTAAACGCTGAAGGCTGGGGTACCCATAGTAGTAGTAGTCGAGGCGTTTAGAATGATGGAAGCGCCCTCTGGCAACAGAGGTAGTGCCTTCTGCACGGTGAACAGCAGTCCTTTGACGTTAGTGTTGAAGGTTTTGTCAAAGTGTTCTTCGGTGATTGCTCCAAGTGGAACGAGTTCTCCACCACCAGCATTGGCGAAGATCACATCGAGGTGTCCTTTCTCTTGCTCAATCGTGGCGAACAGGCGATCGAGGTCTTCCATCTTGGAGGCATCGCTCTGAACACCCGTGATGTTTTCACCGATCGCTTTGACAGCGGCATCAAGTTCAGTTTGGCGACGACCGGTGATGAAGACATATGCCCCTTCGGCGACAAAGCGCTTAGCAGTGGCAAGACCGATGCCGCTGGTACCGCCGGTGACAAGAGCGACTTTTCCTTCTAGTTTTTTCATCATGATAAATCCTGTGGTTGTTGAGGGGTGAAAGAGTAGTTTGCGGTGGGTTGCTTTCAACACGAGAACAATGAGGAGCAGCCTGATGTTGACGATCTGCGCTAAAAAGTTTTCCCGCATCACCTCATGTGGGGGGTACATCTCCGGGCGCACCCAGAATTTCGTCGCCAATCTCAGCGCTAATGCGTTCAAATAGCGCCAGGTCTGTTGGTTCTGTCTCATCTACCGTCCCGGTTGCTGCAATCAACCGAGCAAAACCGCTGGGTGCAGCAACGACTAATGCACGCGCTGGTTTATCGCTGAGCACGCCAACGACGTGAGGAGTGCCAGGAGAAATCAGAAAGCTTTCGCCAGGGGTTAGCACAGCCTTGTTCTTACCCGCCCAGACCGTAAGCTCCCCTTCCAGCACGTAGAGTTGTTCGGAATAGCGCGTGTGGCGATGGAGGGGCGTTAGTGTACCCGGAGGGTTGTAGCCCTCGATTAGATCGTACTGACCACCTGTTGTAGTGTGATCGGCAATGATGGTGATACGATTGCCCAAAAGCCAGAAAGATTGTGTCATAAGATTGCTCTTTTCTCCTTGTGGATAGGTATAAAGTTGATGTTTAATAGCCTTATTAGTCAGAGGGGTCAATCGCTGCAAATGTGCGATCGCTTGAATCGCTATCGCCTCATCAGGATTGCTGTCTCGATTAACTGGAAAATCATGAGATGACTGAAGCCGCTGAGCAACCTCTTGTGCAATATGGGTAAATACATGATTCAAACTGGAGCTGTTGAGGTGTTGCGGCAGGCTTTGCAACTTTTCAGGATTATCGATAGCAGTGGAGTAAAGGTATTGCCGATCACGGTTCATTAGTTTGTCTCCCTATCTAAACTTCACGGTTTAGAACACATTGCTAGAGTGGGTTTCCTAGTGTTTGATCGTGCAAGCTCAGTGCAAATGTTTTTCACCTGATTCCGAATGAACTATCCCTATTCTTTGACGTTCGGCTAATTTAAACCAAGAAAGTTTTCCAAGATAGGTTTTAAGTTAAGTTCAATTTCAGCATCCTGAAGTGCAACTATATATCTGAATTGCCCAAAAAATAAATTTAAGTTAAAAACTGAATAGCACTCAAAACCATTTTTAAACAGTAATAGAATGGATGTCATAAAATTTTCCTCAGTGAGACATTAGTTAGGATTAAAAACCAGGAACATCAATTACTTACAGTGATAATTGCTGCCATCAACTGGTCAATATTCCAGCGACCAATATAGCGAATTTCATTAATAAACAGTGCTGGGGCAGCTGTTACTCCACTGTTTAATCCACTTTCGATATCTTGATTGATGCGATTGATATGTACTTTACTTGATATATCTTGCAGAAATTGAGGGATATCAAGTCCTAAATTATTGGCATACTCCACAAGATGATCGTTTCCTAACGCTTGTTGATGGGTGAACAAAATGTCATGCATTTGCCAAAACTGACCTTGGGCGGCTGCCGCTTGGGCCGCTTCGGCTGCACGTTGGGCATAAGGATGTATTTGTGGCTGTGGAAAGTGGCGAAATACAAAGCATAAGTCGTATAGCTGTTGCTGGATCGCCTTGATTAATTGGTGAGCTTCGCCACAATTAAGACATTGATAGTCACCATATTCAACGAGTGCCACTGAAGCGCTCACCAATCCCTGAATATGATCTTGTTCAGAAATTGGCACAAGCAACCGATTATAATAATCACCGAGACTCATTGGCACCTCTTAGGAAAGGAGTGCAGCAGGTAGAGACAGATGATTGCTATAAAACATCTTTCAAAATTGGGTAAATCAATACCTCTGTGTTATCTGTTGCATACTCTCAATTTAGAGAGTTAAGTCGATTTTGTCGCTGAGAAAAACTTCAGTTGATAAGCTGACAAATTATGCAGATGATAACCTGACAAATTTGACAGGTATGACGCTACAAGCTAACAATGCCCCGCCTTAATGCAACGATCACGGCTTGAGTGCGATCCTCTACACCCAACTTACTTAAAATATGATTGATATGAAAGTTGACAGTCCGTTCAGTAATATGTAGAGCCTTGCTAATAGCTTGGGTGCTCTTGCCTATTGTAATGAGTTGAAGTACCTCTAATTCGCGATCGCTCAATTCTGGACTCGTCATGCGCTCTAAGAGTTTTGCACCTACCTGAGGTGGAATGTGCTTCTGTCCTTTGTGAACAGCGCGAATAGCAGCCAGCAATTCTTCTGGCTCAGCATCTTTGAGTAAATATCCTTTGGCTCCTGCCCGTAATCCCTGATAAATATCTTCATCGCCCTCGTAAGTCGTCAATACGATAATCCGAGCAGCAGGAAACTCGGTGCAGATGGCAGTAATCGCAGCGACTCCATCCATCTGGGGCATTCGCAAGTCCATCAAAGTTGCATCTGGCTGTTCTTGACGAAAGACAGCAAGTGCCTCCTGACCATTTCCAGCTTGTCCAACAACAAGAATATCTGGCACTTCTTCTAGCATCCCGACCAAGCCCTGACGCACAACCGGGTGATCGTCTACAACCAGAACACGAATGGCATTAGATTGATTCATGATGGTTTTTCCTGCTGATTTACCGACACCGCGATTTCTGTTCCTTGTCCAGGATTACTCTGGATCTGGAGTTGTGCCCCAATGCGATGGGCACGTTCTGACATCCCTAATAAACCAAAGCCATTGTGGCTAGAAGAACGATCAATGGGAAATCCCTGTCCATCGTCCTTAATTCGTAATCTGCACTGCGCGGAGTCATATATCAGTTCAACGCGAATTTCGGTTGCTCTGGCGTACTTCAGTGCATTAGTCAAGGCTTCCTGTCCAATCCTGAGCAGATTATTCTCCACCTCAGAGGGTAGCGGATAGGGAATACCGATGGCTTCACACATAATTGTCGTACCAGAGGATGATTCTAACTGGGTTGCCAGTTGCTTGAAAGCGCTTAACAGATCGTTATTTTCTAATAAGTATGGACGGCGTAGCGCCTCTACAGAGCGGCGTGCCTCCGTGAGTCCAGTTCGGGCTAAGTTTTGTACTTGAGCCAGGTAAGCTTGAGCTTTTTGGGCGTCTACCGTTATCTTGCTAGCAGCAGACCTAGCGTGAATGATAATGCCCGTGAAGGACTGTGCCAACGTATCATGGATTTCTCGCGCCATGCGGTTGCGTTCTTCCAGAATCGAGGCAGCTTCAGCGAGTTTGCGATCGCTAATATCAAGAATCACACCCAACATTCGCACAGGCTGTCCGGCTGCGTTATAAATGCCTCGACCTCTGCCAACCAACCAGTGAATACTACCATTTGGGTAGATCACTTGATATTCAGCTTCAAAATCGGTATGAGTTGCTAGAGCTGCTGTAACAGCTTGCTCAATCCGATGAATATCTTCTGGATGAACGCGATCGCGCCATACCTGATAGCTACTCTCAACTTCACCGGGGACCAACCCCAGCAATCGAGCGTGGTTATCGTTCCAGTTTGTTGTATTCTCCACGATATTCCAGTTCCAACTGCCGATGTGGGTGAAATCCATTGTCAGCCTGCGTTGCTCTTCACTCTGACGCAGAGCGTTTTCAATTCGTTGGCGCTCTTCAATCTCCTGCGAAAGCAGCAAAGTCCGCTCAATTACTCGTTGTTCCAATGTTCGGTTATAGCCGGCTAGCAGTTTCTCTGCTTGTTTGCGCTCAGTGATGTCTTGAAAGGCTGCAATCGCATAAACTACATTGCCCTGTTCGTCAAAGACGGGAGTGCCCCACACCTCAACAGGGATCGTTTGGTTATTTTGGCGAATTTCTACGTCATCAATCGTAGTGCGTTCGCCGTTCAACGCCCGGATGAGTGGCATTTTTTCAGTAGGGTAGATTTGATCCGTTCCCGTCACATAAAGTTGATAAGCCTCTGCGATTTGATCCGGCGGTACGGCAGGATCAATCTCTCTGCCCATGAGATGAATGCCCCATTGATTGGCATAGTAAAGGCGACCCGTCGCATCAATGGCGGCAATTCCTACGGGAACCGCTTCTAAAAACTGAGCCATCTGACTTTCGCTCGCGCGGAGCTTTGAGTAGAGTTTGGCGTTTTCGATCGCGATCGCTGCCTGCGTAGAAAGTAGGCTTAGAATTTGCGATTGCTCCGGTGTAAATGCCCCAGTTGCCAACTGATTTTCTAGATACAACACACCGGTGAGCTTGCTTTGATTGAGCAGAGGTAAACAAAAGACTGATTGAGTCTGGTGGTGTTGAATATAGGGATCATTAATAAAATTACCTTCACGAGTAGCATCATTTAAGATGACAGATTCATGAGTACGAATCACATAATTAATAATTGATTCAGGTAGATGATTTGCAGTTGGGATAGATTGCAGCACTTGTGTAGCATAGACATTCTCACCCTCATTAAGTTCACTAGACGCTTCAATCACCCATTTTCTTGAGTTTTCCAAAATCAAAAATCCTGTTTGTGCGCCAGCATTTTCGATCAATATCTTCATCAAGGAACGGAGCAGCTGATCTAGTTCAATTTCGCTCAAAATCGCCTGAGTTGCCTTCATCACTGCCGTTAAATCAAAAGCGATATGTGAGGTATTAGAGGTAGTTCCAGTAGTAGTGCGGATTGGTGTGGAAGCCACGCTGGATAAATGAGGAAATAACTGCGGATAGCGAGCTTCTAAATCTCTCACTTTCGCAGTTGCTCCCCAACGCTCATAACAGTAATGAGCTTCTTTCATATAGGTTTGGGCAATTTTTTCCCGACCCCGCACCAGATAATGTTTGGCAGCTAACTCGTAGGCTAAGGCTTCTTCTTGAATGTACTCATTGTCTCTAGCACCAAGAATTGCTTGTTCGTAGAGTTCTTCTGCGTCAAACAACCGCCCTAAAACTCGCGCTTTCTCTGCCTCAACTAGATAATATTTATGCAAATAATTCATCGGGGCATAGTGTGCCCAGTGTTTCATTTCTTTTTGATGAGCCGCAACTTTTCTGAGAGTTTCTGGCTGTACTTGAGCACAGCTTTCAGGATATATTGCGAGTCTAGTTAAAGAATCATAGAAATAATACAAAACCTTAGCAAAGGTAGCTGTCATCTGGAGCAAATAATTTTGTGCTATGTCTGAGTTCTGAACTGCTTGATTGTACTCATAAAATAAATAGCATAGGAAAAGCTTATTAAAATGTACATTGAAGATTGCAAATCCATCATTTGTTATTTCATGCTGTGGCAGTTTGCTTTCCTCATTGTATGCTTCTCCAATCAGACGGAATGGATTAACTGAGCATCCGATTAAATTCAAGATAGACTGTTGATATACCTGATTCCAGGTAAGTGCTACTTCTTGTTTAATTTGACGGATTGCTTCACCATACTTGGTCATATTACGTTCAAGTTCCACGAGTTCTTTCCCGACCGCAAAGGAGTGAAAGCAATAACAATGAGCACAATAGGCAGCAAACTCTAAATCTCCAGTTTCAAGCCCACTTTGATAGCCTTCTAGAAATTGTGGCAAGGTTTCCCTGACATGTTTCTTCCAATGGATAATAAAGTTACTTACAATTGTTAGAGTCCGAGATTTGATTGCATGGGTATGTGGCTGTGACAAAAGTCTTAGGGCAAGCTGCCCAAATTCGTAACCAGACTCGATGTTTCCAACCAACCCACAGAGAATTAACCCAAAGTTTGCATAGGCAACAGGAGATGTAGACGCATTTCCATTCTGAATTGACAAGCTGACTTGCTTAGACGCAAATAGAGGCATCAAATTAGGAGCCGCAATTTGGGCAACGGTCGTTATCCTTGATAGGATTCTCATTGCTTCTAACTTGTCTTGTTCGACCATTTGGGGCAAATAGCTCAACTCTTCAATCGGCATCTCGCTAAAGAGTGATGTGATCGCGTCTATTTCAAGCTGAATATCTAATTCACTGAGCTTTTCGGGAAAACTGATCCCAAATTTCTGTAACACTAGCAATCCAGTATTTATTGCTTTTAATAGCTGGTTCTGCGCGATATCGGTTTGGATTTTGACTTCGTAAACTTTCACGATGTCGAAAATGGTTTTGGCTTCTTGTAAAACGATCGCCGCCCACGATTCTACCTGCTCAAAATCGCCACACAAATACGCGACTTCTGTTGTTTCTGTATATAACTCTAAGGTCAGCTCATAGTTAGTTTGCCAACTGGAGTCTGTCAGCCATGCTCTACCTCTGGCTAAATAGTTTTGAGCCACACTATAGGCGATCGCAGCTTTTGCTTTCTGTCCTGTGATTAAATTTAATCTAGCAATTTCATTGCGTTCTAGTCGATCTGTGACAAGCTCAATTCCATGATTAAGATGATCGACAATTTCAAACAGTCGGTCTGATAGTCTCTCTGGCAAAGTTTTTCCGAGGAGATTGCGACCAATTTGTAAATGAACAATTTGTTTTTGCGATTCATCGATTAAGATGTATGAGGCTTGCTGCACGCGATCGTGCAAGAATTTATACTCTTGAATTAACAAGTTTTCATCTAATTCAGATAGAGGTTGAATTAATCCAACTTGTATGGCTGTTAGTAAATCTTGAAAAACCGTTTTATGTGATTTTTCACAAACAATCGATAGAGTATCTAAATTAAATTCAGCGCCAATGCAAGCAGCTAACCAGAGAATTTGCTGTGTATTTTCTGGTAGTTTATTCAACTTGTGAAGCATCAACTCCACAACATTATCAGTGATATCTTGGGCTTGGATCTGAGCTATGTTCCACTGCCAGCTTAAGCCTTCAGTATAAAAGGTCAATAAATTTTCGCTATGCAGCATTCTCAAAAATTCACTGACAAAGAACGGATTACCCTCAGTTTTACGCAAAACTAACTCAGCTAATGGACAAACGGTGTCTGCATTCCGATGTAGCGTCTCGGCAATCAACTGACTTAACGGTTCAAGCGTTAATGGTGTTAGGGTAATTTCCTGAAGTACTGCCCCTTGTTTTCGCAATCTCTCTAGCATTAATGCTAATGGATGCGTTGGATTTACTTCATTATCTCGATAGGCTCCAATCAAAAATAGGGATTGGGTTTGCTCATCCAGCAGCATCAACTCGATTAACTTCAGCGTGGCTGAGTCTATCCACTGCAAATCATCTAAGAAGATCACCAGGGGATGTGATTCTGAACAAAACACCCGCACAAACTGCCCAAAGATTCGATGAAAGCGATTTTGAGCTTCAGTTGATCCCACTTCTGGTATGGGCGACTGCTTGCCGATAATTAACTCAATTTCCGGGATGATATCAATGATAATTTGTCCGTTGGTTCCCAAAGCTGTTAAAAGCTGAGATCGCCACTGTTGCAGATGCTCATCTGGCTCACTGAGCAATTGCTGCACTAATTTTTGCAGAGCATCTGCGATCGCGCTGTAGGGAATATTGCGCCCAAATTGGTCAAACTTACCAGAGACAAAATAACCGCGCTTTGCAGTAATAGGTTTGTAGAGTTCCTGTACTAATGCTGATTTACCAACCCCAGCGTAGCCCGATACCAACATCATCTCGACTTTGAATTCAGAATTTTCTTCATTCTTCAGTCTCAATTGTTCATTCCCCATTCCTGCTACTCTGTCAAATGCTGCTAATAATGCTTCAATCTCTGCTTCGCGCCCATACAATTTTTGGGGAATTTGAAACTGATCGCAAACGTCTTGAATACCCAGTTGAATACTGTCAATTTGACCTGTTTCTGCCAACTGGCAAAAACCTGTTTCTAAATCTGCTTTGATACCCCAAGCACTCTGATAGCGATCCTCTGCATTTTTTGCCATCAGTTTCAAAATAATATCTGAAACGGGTTTTGGAATCGTTGCATTCAGTTCATGGGGCGGAGCCGGCTGTTTGGCAATATGGCAATGAACTAGCTCAAGGATGTCTGCTGTGGGAAACGGCAGATGTCCGGTTAACAGTTCGTAGAACGTCACACCAAGCGAGTAAAAATCGGTGCGGTAATCGAGCGAACGGTTCATGCGCCCGGTTTGCTCTGGGGACAAATAGGCAAGAGTTCCTTCTAAACCATAATGGCTCTTGAACGTCGGATTTGTACGGCTAAATTGGGTAGCAATCCCAAAGTCAATAATTTTAACAACGCCAGTATCCGGATTGAAAACGATGTTTCCTGGGTTGATATCTTTATGAATGACATTGGCGGCATGGATTCTGCCCAGAATGTTTGTCAGGTCGATCGCAAGCGGTAGAAAAGTAGCTAAGGGCATGGGACAGAAAGACTCTGGTCGATTGTGCATCCATTGCTCTAGAGACTCTCCACCAAAATCTTCTAAGAGAATGACGAGTGTCCGTTGATAGTCTTGCTGGCTGTATGCCTTAACGACGCCTTCCAGGTTGAGAGAACGGGTAATTTCATATTCTTGTCTGTAGCGTGTCAGTTCTTGGGGAGAGGGATAATCTTGCTTGAGTAGCTTAACTACGAGCGATCGCTGATCTTGCACTCGGATGCCCCGATACACTAGAGATACTGAACTCTCATAGATTTTGCAATGGAAGGCAATTCCAGGTATGGCAATCATTGAACCTCTCCCGATGAATTTTATGAGCTGAGTTAACGCCTGTCAGACAGGTACGCTTCATGAATATACTTCCTCACACTTAGAGCTTGAATCCCCTCTTTAGGTTTTCCAGCCATTCTGGATAATTCCAACATTCTCGAATGAGAAATTTATCCTCCTTGCCAGGGTAAACGTATCTTAATTAGTGCCAGGTTCTGCCTTGGTCAACAATTCATGCGTTGAAAGCGGGCGTTGGCAGTATCCCATTGCCATTGCAGGAGTCGTATTTTTTGTCAGTCGCCAATGCGGTCTTACCCAATTGTGAATCAATCGCTGTACATCCAAAACTCCCTTTAGAAGACCAGCGCCCTCAAATCCGTTCGCCGGAAAATCTCCCTGCCTTGCAACGCTTTGAACGTTTTTGACTGCCTTTTTGCCCCGCCTTGTTCGCCGTAAAAAAGCGCGCTTCCTCTAATCTCGGATCGTTCTTTTCACCAAAATCGCCACCAGCAACTTGGTCATTAGGTAGTCAATCACCGCCTCGACAAGTACCAAAATCTTCGCCAAAACAGAACCCGCCTGAAGGTTAGACGAGAGAGAGGTGAAGGTTGCCGCAGAGAATATAAAAGCTATCCCACAATCCCCCAGAAGGGGTTAGGTTGTCCGCTCTAACTAGAGAGGCTGGGAGAAAGTTATACGCCAAAATGAAGAAAATGATGACAGCAAGGCACCAGACAAAGAAGCGGGGGAATGAGCGCTCGTAATGGCAGCTGATCCTCAAGAAAGTAGCAAGAATTGGGCGCTTCCGTTCTAGATTAATAATTCTCGCCTGCCCCAGCGCCGACTCTTGAATGAGCGCAGCTAAGGTAAAGTGGATCTCGTTGAGATTGACGCCGATAAAACCAGTTTTATCGGCGTCAAAATCCACATTGTCCACTAAGATAATCTTCCCTTGCAAGTTTGATCGTTTTAATCAACTGGTCACTTTCTCCCAAAAATAAACAACCAAACCGTCTTACTAGCTCAGGATGGTCAAATGCTAACTGTATCCTCTCCCTTAAACTTGGTTGTATCTTTTCCTCGTCAGAACGAACCCAAATCAAGCACTTCAGATTAGACAAAATTTCTTGATAACAGGGAATTAAGATTCTCTGGATGGCTAAAATCAGCATTCTTAAACCGTCTCATTTGACGCAAAATTTGTGACTTTAAATAGCACACGGGATTAGCAACCGCGTAGTCATGGCGCATCAACCCCTTACCCGTCTCCACAAACTTGAGATTGAGAAACCTGTCCCCAATTTCCAAACTGGAATCGCGAAAATCGTAGATGACCGCATTCATCTTGGCGATCGCGAACGTCGTATGATTGAGTTCCTGACCATAGAGTTTAAGTGCTTTGCTTTTCTGGTCGGGGTAATTGCGCTCAAACACCAAACGCGGTTTAATCTACTCGTAGGCATCTCCAAACACATCGAGACTCGTGTTTTTCAACCCCAACCGATGGCGACTCACCACCTCCACCAACGCCGCCAGACGGTCATCCCCCAGAGTCCGCTGACCGCTTTAGGTTTCGTTGTAGTCCTTAATATCCAGCACACCCTTCAGTTCCGGGTTCAGTTCCGTCACTTTCCGAGTAGCAGTCGTGATAAACTCCCCCAACCCCTCCTCACCGTGATTGCGGATTTTGTCCCAACGACACTCATCCGGGATGTAGTAGCGCACCATCCGGTCTATTGCGTCCCGTCGTTATGGCATCCTTATGGTCAGCCTCAATCACCTCATGGGCAGTCTCTTCATCCCCAAACTCCTCCACATGGCGGGCAAACTCATCATCAAACACATCCGAGAGGCGCTTGTAGAACACTAGGGGCAGGATGAAATCCTTGAACTTCGGCGCGTCAGTCGTGCCACGAATCGTACACGCTGCATCCCACAGCCACGTCTCCATCGCCGACACTTCCAGCTTGTCATCCTCTGGTGCCGGGAATTTCAGTTCAGTTTGCTCAGTTGATTTGATGGATTTGGTGGGCTGCTTATTGCTGCGACGTGGCACTATTTCTGAGTTCCTCTTGAGTCGAGAGTTGACCGGATACCATTCTAAGCTACTGATAGCTTGGCTTTAGTGACTACTCCCTTAGTATTGCCAATCCATCAAGGTGCAAGTAACAGCCAATTGTTCTGGGTTTTGGATTAAGTTTTAGCCTGGAATGTACATGTTGATTCTCAGTCAAAGTCTACAAGTAACACCAAAACCCTCTAACTACCGATGAATTCCATGCAACTCCACAAAGGTTTTTAGTCGTGTGCCAAAAAGAGTAGTTAAAAACTGAAAACGTGAACAAAGCTCATCAGCATTTTATTGCCGAGTCTTTGTCCACGCTTTTCAAGAGTGATCGCTAATTAGCTAATCTGGTTGTAGTCTTTAGGTACTTATACCTGTGTGCCAGTTAGTAAAGGACTTTATTGTTTACTTAAGAACTTTATTGTCTACTTAAGAACTTTATTGTCTGTGTACAGCGATCGCTACTTTTCTACTACCTCAAACGCCCAGAACGTAGGATACTAACAACTAACCACAACCCCAAGAAACTAGCAGCAGCAAATAGACCATTGCTTAACAAAGATAGTCCACCTCCTGTTTGAGCGTTGCTAGAAATAATCGCCGCCCCGATAATCAGCGAACCCACTACAACACTGAAGGAAAGGCGGTTAGCAGAATTCTCCAAACTGCGACGGAATGGAATGATGTCTGGCGTCTTTATATTCCACTTCAAAGTTTCAGAAGTGATTCTATCTAACAGCAACTCAAGCTGGCGGGGAGATTCTAAAGACAGACTTTTAACATCCAAAGCTGTTTGCAGCAAAGCTTGTAACGGCTCGTCCCCAAATAGCTGACGACGGAACAAATCTGTCATCAAAGGTTTAATTTCCTCGATTAGATTCATTTCCGGGTCAAATCGCCGCGCCGTCCCCTCCAAATTTGCCAAAGTTTTCGAGTATAAACCCATATTGCTAGGCAATCGGATTTTATTATCGCGGGCTACTTGCAACACCTCATAAAATACTTGACTAAAGTTGATTTGCGACAGGTTGAGGTTGTAGTATTTTCGCAGCAGCTTCTCAAAATCACTCTCCAAGTTTGACACGTTTGTCAAAGTAGCTGACTCAGCCAATTGCAGCGTTAATTGACTGCATCGACGTGCATCAATATTGACAATTGCTAACAGCATCTCCGTCACAATTTGCTGAGTGCGGGGGTCTAGTCGCCCCACCATCCCGCAATCAAGCAGCGCTACCCGATCATCTTTAAGATAAAAAATGTTGCCTGGATGCGGGTCAGCGTGAAAGAAGCCGTCAATATACAGCTGTTGAAAGAAAACGCGGCATAGTAATCGGGTAATTTCTCGCCGCCGCACATCGGGAGTTTTACCGTTGCTTTCTTCCCCAAACTCTGCCAACAAAAGCGGTACGCCATCCAGCCATTCCATCACCAATAACTTTTCTGTAGTAAACTCCCAGAAAATCTCTGGAATTACTACTTGCGTGGGATCGTACCAACGACTTTTAGATACATTTTGTCGCAGTTGATTGGTGTTTGCAGCTTCTTTAGTAAAGTCTAATTCTGCCAACAACGCCGTAGAAAATTCATCAGCTAAGGCAACAATATCTATGTCTGGCCCCAAGTCGGTGAATGTCACCAAACTTGCGACACCTTTAATTAAGGAGATATCTTGGGCGATTACCGCATCAATTCCCGGTCGCTGCACCTTCAGCGCTACATCTCGCCCGTCGGCTAAAGTTGCTTTATGAGTTTGGGCAATTGAACCAGCAGCAACGGCTTGGGGATTGATAGTGGCGAAAACTTCCTCCATCGGCCGCGATAACTGTTGCCGAATCACGATTTCAATTTGTGACCAAGGCACAGGCGGAACATCGTCTTGCAATAATGACAGTTCATTAATGTAGTCCGCCGATAGTAGGTCTGGGCGCGTTGAGAGCAGTTGTCCAAGTTTGACGTAGACGGGCCCCAAATCCACTAAAATGTTGCGGAGTACAGCTGGTGTTGGCAGTTTCGGCTCATCAGGTTTGCCGCCACTCAACAGCCGTCGCATATAGTCCCAGCCGTTGCGAAAGACGACTTCAAGAATTTCTCTTTGGCGAGAAGTGGTTTGGGTTAGGGAGTACACGGGTTTTGAAGGATAGCTAATGGCTAATGGCTAATCGCTAATGGCTAATGGTTCTTACACAATTAGCCATTAGCGATTGCCATCCTTATTAATACTTCATAGTTCTAATTTCTGCCTTCCGTTGGAGGATAGATTTAAAGCAGCTTTTCCAATTTGGGATTGCTTCGCAGCAACTCAAGAACCTTTTTGATTTCTTGGGTGCGGTCTTTTTTGACAATCAGGGTGACATTGCGATCGCGTACAATCACCACATCCTCCATCCCAATCGTCACAATTACCTCATCCTCACCTTCAGCATAGAGAATCGCCCCCTGCGTATCCATTCCTACATGAGTCGCCAGTTCCACGTTGGGCTTATCCCCTTTCAGCAACCGTTCGATGGCGTTCCAATCTCCCAAATCGTCCCACCCAAAAGATACTGGCAGCACATAAGCCAGTTGCGTTTTCTCCATCAGCGCATAGTCAATACTCTTCTTCGGCAAGTCAGAGTAAGCTGCTACACCTTTTTCTTCCAAAAGACTGATGATTTCTGGCGCATAAGTATGCAGCTCCTTTAGCACCACCCCAGCTTGGAAAATGAACATCCCGCTGTTCCAGCTAAAGCGACCCGTCGCCAGAAACTCCTCAGCAGTTTCGCGGTCGGGCTTTTCTGTAAATCTGCTCACCGCGTAAGCAGGAAATCCACCAAAATTGCCAATTTCTTCCCCTTGCTCAATGTAACCATAGCCGGTGGATGGATAATTCGGCTTAATTCCCAAAGTTACAATCGATGGCTGCGTTGCGGCTAAAGCTGCACCAGCTTCCAGAGTTTCCTGAAAAGCTTTCTCGTCGGCAATCCAGTGATCCGCCGGGAAAAAGCCTACTATACTTTCCTCACCATAAGCTTTAGCAATTTCCAGAGTTGTCCAAGCAACAGCAGGCGCAGTGTCGCGTCCTTCTGGTTCAACCAGCAAATTTTCTACTGGTAGCTGGGGAAGTTGTTCTTTCACACCTTCGGCTAACAAGCTGGAAGTACACACCCACAGCTTGTCCCAACCGCCAGCCAGGGACAGCAGACGGTCAGCTGTAGCTTGCAACAAACTTTTGCCGCTACCATCCAGACTTAAAAACTGCTTAGGTCGCTGCTTGCGACTCAGGGGCCAGAAGCGTTCTCCTTTGCCACCAGCTAGAATCACAGGTATCAAAGATTGAGTCATTTTAGCTACAGCCTATTTATTGTCTGCACTATATTAACTTTGTCGTCATGTGTCAGCAAAAAAAGCATTTCCCTAGAAACAAGATCATTTCCTTTAAGGGAGCCAGTAGCTGAAGTTATAATTCACCTTGGAATACAAGTCTCATGAACGATACGATTAGGCTGCGGTTATGATCGCGAGGTAAAAGTGGAAGAAGGCATCAAACAGCCTCAAACAAGTGTCGGACAAGAATCATCCAATGGTTCTGACAACGAGCAAGTATATCCCGATACAGAAGATGTGAATAGCGATGCTACCGAAGAGGTTACGTCTGACAGAGACGGCTTGGGGCGGCGGTTGTTATGGATAGGTGCCGTTGTCCTCACAGCAACCGTTTCTGCCACAGTTGGGGCAACTTTGGCGCTAATTACGCCTTTGTCCCCGATTATCTCTTCTAACGCTCCCGGACAAAACTCGCTAAACGATACCTGGGGTAAAGGCTTTCAGTATCGTCTGGCGCGACCTGTAAACATCCTCGTCATGGGGATTGACCGCCTCAATGAGTCCCCAGATAACTCACCCGATGCTTTCACAGGCAACAGCGATACAATGCTGCTTTTGCGCCTAGACCCCACAGACCATTCTGTAAAAATGCTTTCCATCCCACGGGATACGCGAGTAGAAATTCCTGGCGTTGGGGCGCAAAAAATCAACCAAGCGAACGTACACGGAGGGTCTGCTTTAGCTGCAAAAGTTGTTAGTGGCACCCTGAACAACGTGCCGATTGACCGTTACGTGCGAGTTACTACAGACGCTTTTGGGGAGTTGGTCAATTTAGTGGGTGGCGTTGAAGTATTTGTTCCCACCCAGATGTCCTATGAAGACAAAACCCAAAAACTTAAAATCGATCTTTCCCCAGGATGGCAAACTCTGAATGGAGATCAAGCGCAACAGTTCGCCCGGTTCCGTCAGGATCAGTATGGGGATATTGGTCGAGTACAGCGTCAGCAAGCGCTGCTGAAGGCGTTGCGACAGCGTTTTACTAATCCAACTGTGCTGGCACAATTGCCTAAACTCATCCAAGTAATGTGGAAGTACATTGACACTAATCTCAGCTTGGAGGAAATGCTGGCGCTGGCAAGTTTTGGCATCAACTTAGAGCAAGATGATTACAAAATGGTGTTGTTACCCGGTCGGTTCAGCGACCCTAAAGAGTACATTGCCAGTTATTGGATTCTGGATGAAGTGGGGAAAGACCGGATAGTGCGCGAATATTTTGACCAACAAACGACTGTTTCGGAAGTGGAAACAAGTCGTTCTCTGAGTAATTTGAGAATCGCTATCCAAAATGCTACCGGAGAGCCTGATGTAAGTAATCGCTTTGCTAAATATTTGGCTGAGAAGGGATTTACTAATATTTATATCGTGCAGGATTGGCCTGACCAAGAAAGTCAAACTCAAATTATTGTGCAGCAAGGTGACTTAAGGAAGGCAGCGGATTTGAAAAGAGTTTTGGGTGTTGGTCATATTGAGGCTGCTTCCATTGGGGATCTGGAATCTGATATAACCCTGCGAATTGGGGAAGATTGGTTAAATACAGTTAAAGACTAAAATTATATTCTCGTTCTCAGCATCTGACTGAGAGGATGTCTGAAAAGTCATAATCGAGACGCTTAGAGGGTGGAGATCCCCCTTCCATCCCCCTTAAAAAGGGGGAGTAAGGCTTGATTCTCCCCCTTTTCTCTAGCGCAGCGGCTGGGGGATCAAACTAACTGTTGACACTTCTCAGACACCCTCTGAGAACGCCTACCAAAAGGCAGAGCCTGGTAGATGTGGAAATAGAAGGTAAAATTAAAAATTGAAACCTTCATCTATTTTTAATTTATAATTTTTTCGATGAAACCTTACAACTTCTTCGTTGCCAAACTTAGCCAAGAAACGCCGACTGGGAGCCAATCCCAGACTGAGCCTGGCAACAAGAAAAAGAGCTTTTTGATAGGTTTGCTCAGAGCAATTATAGTGCTGGTTCTTGCCTGGTTCTGGGTGATGTTGAGTGCTACTCCAGCTTTGGCTCAGCTAGATGGAATTAATTACACAAATATTAATTTGAATAACCGGGATTTCTCAAATGCAGATTTAGTGGGTGGGGTGTTTGTGTCTGCCGAAATGCGGAAGACAAATTTTCAAGGAGCCGATCTTACTAATGCCATATTGACAAAGGGTGTTTTATTGGGGGCAAATTTGCGGGGTGCAAACTTGACAGGCGCTTTGGTAGATCGGGTGACGTTGGATGAGGCTGATTTAAGTAATGCTATCCTCACAGAAGCGACTTTGATGCGATCGCGTTTTTACAATACCAACATCACTGGTGCTGATTTTACCGATGCTTTGATTGACCGCTATGAAGTGACTAAGTTGTGCGATCGCGCTAGCGGGATCAACCCAGTGACTGGTGTCTCGACACGGGATAGTTTAGGGTGTCGTTAAGCTGAATTGAGAAAATTGTTGCATTGGCTCCCAGTTAAGGACATCTTGCAGCAATGCTTGATAGCCTAAAACATTAGGGTGGAGTCCGTCTTGGGTAAGACGCGATCGCCACCAATCTTTACCCCGATCCAGCCACAAATCAAAAATATCCAGATATGGAATCTGTCGCGCTACACACGCTAGGCGAGTCGCTTCTTTATACCGATACTGATCGGCGTGATTGAAGTATAAACAATCGAAAAATGGCATTTTCTCCTCATCGACTGGCACCATTCCCACGAATAAGACGGGACAAAGATGTTGTGCTTTTTCCAGCAAAGCTGCCATTTCAGCTTGAAAAACTTCAAAATCGGTGAAATTTCGCCCGGTAATTCGCGCCAGCCGCGCCGAATCATTTACCCCCACCGACAACGCGATCGCATCCGGGACGCGATTTCTCAATTCACCCCGATGGCGAAACTCCTGCTCTAAACGCTCTTGTACTTGCTTTACGCAGTCACCCCGGACACCCAAATTGTAGAGGACGTGTCCCGGACTATCCGGCAACATCCAGCGCCGCCGTAGCCTTTCCACCCAACCACCGCCTTCAGGATCGCCGTATCCATAAACAATGCTGTCTCCCAGCGCTACAAGCTTCAGGGGATGGCTATTAACTTGACCCAACGGCTTAAGACTAGGTGCGACAATGGTTTGCATGAACTGTAATACCCGAAAAGTTTGTTTTCAGAACTCTACACTTTGACAATAATTTAAACAATATTAAGCGATTCTTTGCACTTTGAGACATTCCCCCTAAAGCAGATCCACAGTGCTAACAACCCCAAAGGCTTTGAGTCTCCTGCTAAACTGAAGTGTGCAACGCTCGCTTTCATCAAATAACGTGCCTCGTATACCACTACTAACCACTAATAACAAATACAACCCTATGCTTAAGCGTTCCAAGTTTGATTCAGCTTTAATTATGTACCGGGCGGAAGAATTGGTTAGTGCGGCTTCCAATCGCTACCGGATTACGGTTCAGGTGGCGAATCGTGCCAAGCGCCGTCGCTATGAAGACTTTGATAATATAGACGATCCGATGATGAAGCCAGTGATGCGGGCAATTATTGAAATGTCCGATGAACTGACCCAACCGGAGATTATTGGCGACTAGGAAAGAGGTAGAGGGGAAGGGAGACAAGAGAGAATTTCTTTTCCTAACTCCTGACCCCTTACTCAGCACTATAAGCCAAGGCACTGAGCAGTATTCTTATGTGAGGAGAAGATGAAAAGACAAAGTAGGAGGTTTCTCAACCCAATTGGGCGTTTTACCGTTGTCATAACAGCGGCGTGTCTATGCCTTTGGGCAAGCATCCTTGATTTTTCCCTTCATCCTACATCCTTCCTGCTTCATCCTGCTAATGCCCAGATAGTGAGGACAGAGAATGTCTGGCAGCAAGTCTATCAACGCCTACCGGATTTGCCACGGGAAAATCAATACATCAGTAAGGAAACCGGTAAGGCGGCGACAGAAAACACTTTAGTGAGTCGCTTGATCCGGTATCACGTATATGTAAAGTCACGTCCACCGAACTATCGTCTGGATTGGAAACTGACTTTGGCTGACTATCTGGGTGCAAATGAATTGATAGTCGAATCGGTATATCCGGGTTATGATAGTTTGCGGCAAAATCCTTTAGAAGGCGATCGCGCTGCTGTTAGTCGGATGAATCGAGCGCAACGAGATGCCTTAGTTCAAGTCTTAGTTAGCTTTTTTGGCGGCAAATCCCAGAACGCAACGACACCACCATCTTCCACTTCCTCACCTGCACCACAGCCCACACCCCAACGCAGGCAATTGCCCCAACCGGGGGATGCTCAGCTGTTAAAAAATGAAAAATTAAAAATGGAATAGAAGTTCTTCAATTTTTAATGATTTCTATGGAACGTGTGGTTAAAAGTGGAGTTGGTTGGCGCATTGGCTGGAACCCCAATACCTCTGAATTTAAAGGTTTAGTAGGTGGGGAGGATTGGGCGATTGAGCTGACGGAAGCAGAATTAACTGAATTTTGCCGATTGCTGGAGCAGTTGGCTCAAAGTATGGCCCAGAGTGCCGATGAATTGATGGATGAAGAAAAAATTTCCTGTGAGGCGGAAAGCGATTTACTCTGGATGGAAGTCGAAGGTTATCCCCACGCCTACAGTCTTCGCTTTATCTTGAACACCGGGAGGCGGGCAGAAGGGAATTGGTCGGCGGATGCGGTTCCAGGTTTGGTGCAAGCCACGCAAGTTTTAAAGGTTTTCTAAATTGCTCTTGACAATTTAGAAAAAGACATTATATAATTTAAGACTGTGCCGGGGTGTAGCGCAGGTTGGTAGCGCGCAGCTTTGGGGTAGCTGAGGTCGTGGGTTCGAATCCCGCCACTCCGATTAATAAGAGTTAACCTTTGTAGGGTGGGCAAATGCTCACCCTACAAAAATATTTTGGCGCGAACCCTTCAAAGGGGTTATCCCCTTGGAAAATCGCGTCCTTCCCTCCCAGGAAAAACAGCGATGTTTCAACGCCTCACCAGTCGTACCATACTCGCTCCGGCTGTGTTTTTGCTTCTGGCAGCCGTTAGTCTAATAATTGTGCTATTAACCCCACAGCCAGTTATGACATCCCAAAATCAGCTGCTGACTGCCCCATTTCTGCAACTGCCCAGCGAGACGAGCGTGCGAGTTGTTTGGTTTACTGAATTTGCTGGCACTCGTCATCGTGTCGCCTACGGTGAAAATTTTGCTCAAAGTGTCGTCGCCACTACCACCAAACTCAGCCGCACCAGGGAAGACCAGGAATCAAAGGTAGGGAACCAAACTGAGGATAATAAATACCAGCAGCCAACTAGACGCGACATCTGGCGGCACGAGGCAGAAGTCGCTGAGTTAACTCCAGGCAAACGTGTGCCTTATCGCGTGACCAGCGTACAGGAAGATGGCGAGGCTGTAACTAGCGAGGTGTTCACCCTCGCCCCTAAACCTCCACAGGGAACGTCACTGAAAATCCTGCTGACTTCTGATCACCAACTCAAACCGATGACAGCTGCCAATCTTCAGAAGGCAGTTGAGACTATGGGAAAATTCGATGCTGTTTTCATGGTCGGGGACTTAGTAAACGTTCCCGACCGTGCTAGCGAGTGGTTTGATGATGACCGTGGAGGTGCCTTTTTTCCTTGTTTCCAAGGACGGGCGAAAACGATAAGCGATCGCAATGGCATCAAAACAGTTTATCAAGGCGGAGAAATTATTCAACACGCCCCAATTTATACCGCAATTGGCAACCATGAAGTCATGGGACGCTTCTCGATGGATAAAAGTTTAAACGAGCAGTTTGATGACTCGTTTCCCCGGAAAGCTGCTGAGGAAATATATACAAAAAATGCGACGCAATTAAACAATAGTGACGACCCAAAGGTGCGCGAAGCTTGGTTGAAAGACAATTCTTTTAATACCGACACCTACGAAGAAATTTTTACTTTACCCCAGAGCAAAGAAGGTGGAGAAAAATACTACGCTCTCACCTTTGGGGATGTGCGTTTGGTGGTGTTGTACGCTACGAATATGTGGCGTTATTGGGGACTTGAAGAGAAGACTAGGGGAAGATACCGCGAACGAGAGCAAGATTTGAATAACCCTGAAAATTGGGGTTATGGACAGCACATCTTTGAGCCAATTGCTAAGGGCAGCAAGCAGTATAAATGGTTGGAAACAGAGCTATCGGGTTCGGAGTTTCGCCAAGCTAAATATAAAATGGTGATGTTGCATCATCCACCCCATTCTCTGGGTGACAATATTGTTCCTGCATATACTGACCCGGTGCAGGTGCGGGAAGTAAATGCGGATGGCAGCAGAAAATCTATTCGCTATGAGTATCCCAAGGAAGCCGATTATATTATCCGGGATGTGAAGCCACTGCTAGAGGCGGCTGGGGTGCAGTTGGTGTTTTATGGACACTCGCATTTATGGAATCGTTTTGTGAGCCCTAGCGGGATGCACTTTCTGGAAACTTCTAATGTGGGCAACTCTTATGGTGCTGCTGTTGGCGACAAGAAGCGACCTGTACCAGATGGCTTTAATAAGGAAAATTATGCGGTAACGGGCGATCCGAATAGGTTGGAGGCGGTTGTGCCTACAATTGCGCCGCTGATGGCTGAGGATGGGAAACCGTTGCCGTATGTGGCGAGTAATGAAATTACGGCGTTCAGTATATTGGACACGGGTACGGGTACGGTGAGTAGTTACCGCTTTGATACGGTGGAAGAATCTAAGGTGGTAAAGTTTGATGAGTTTCGATTGAATTGACTGAATTTCTATGTGTGCTGGGTTTCCTTGCTCCACCCAGCACACAAAATTCAACTACTCTTTAGCTTTCTCGGATTGAACTAGAAGTGGCGAGAGTTTCTGCTGCTTTTTGCATGGTTTCGATATCTGAGGGGAGCCAGGGACGAGGGTGTTGGCAGTGATGAGCAACTAGCAAGCCCCACAACCTGGAAGGATTCAGAATCGGTACTACTAAGTTAGCGCGAACCTGGATGCTGCGGAGAAAATCGCGGTGGCAAGGGTGGATGGGTTCTAATTCAATATCTGCGATCGCTCTTACCCTTCCCTCTAGGTACATTTCTGCATAGTTATCATTAAAGCAGTCATCAGCTCCTGTCGTTCCGAAGATTGAGAACTCGTCAGAATTTAAAGACTCAAATGTAACTTGACCTTTCCACTGGCGATAAAAGTAATATAAAACTACTCGATCGACTTGAAGAAAATCTCTTAGCTCGTCGGTAGTTTTTTGAACTAAAGCATCTCTCTCCATCGTTTTAGCAAGACGATTGGCAAATCCGCGCAAACCAGGATCGCCAGAAGGTTTATGTTCACTAGGGTCAGAGTCTCTGTTGAAGTTACTTTGCACGGGGTGAGAAGTCATGCTGAATCAAGAAAATTTGCTTTTTTTATGATATCGTTCCGCACAAGCGCCCACAGCAACAAGATTGGGATGCAATTTAAAACTAGAAATTAAAAGTTGTAAAATTTACTTGTCGCTTTTCCCTTTTGGTGATGTCGGCGGGTGACTCCTGAACAGTCACTGCTAAACGCGCGATCGCTACAAACGCCACTCAAATTTTAAGACATGATCTGAGCCAGCGCCTGCCGCTTGTTCTGCCCAATCGGAATCTGGATGAGGAATTGTGCGCCCTGCCCTGGTGCAGAAATACACTGCAATTGACCGCCGTGTTTTTCTACCACAATTTGGTAACTAATAGACATCCCTAAACCTGTACCTGCGCCGACAGGTTTAGTGGTAAAGAAAGGATCGAATAACCGACGTTGTACCTCCTCGGTCATACCTGGCCCGTTGTCAGCAATCCGAATCAGCACTTGATTGTCGTCCTGCACCTCGGTAAAAATCCGAATTTCCGGATTTTGAATTTTGGCTTTCCCCTTTAATAAACAGGAGTTAGACAGAGTTGGATTTTGGATGGGAAATTCTCTATTCACGAGTCCCCAGCCCCCGTTCCCCATTTCCCGTTCCCCATTCCCCATTTCTAGTACATCAATAGCGTTACTGAGGATATTCATAAACACCTGATTGAGTTGTCCGGCGTAGCATTCCACCTGGGGCAGGTTGCCATACTCTTTTATCACCTGGATAGCAGGACGATCTGGTTTGGGTTTCAGACGGTTTTGCAGAATTAGTAGAGTGCTATCTAACCCATCGTGAATGTCCACCTGTTTCATTTCGGATTCATCCAGTCGCGAGAAGTTACGCAACGATAAGACAATTTGCCGGATGCGGTCGGCTCCCATTTTCATTGATGATAGGAGTTTGGGCAGGTCTTCTTGGAGGAATTCCAGGTCAATTGCGGCAATAGAAGCTTGAATTTCCTCTGCTGGATGAGGATAGTATTTCTGGTAAAGTTCCAACAAACTCAGTAAGTCTGCGGCATATTCATTAGTATGAATAATATTGCCGTAGATGAAGTTAACGGGATTGTTGATTTCGTGAGCGACACCAGCCACCATCTGTCCCAAACTAGACATTTTTTCACTTTGAACGAGTTGGGCTTGGGTTTGTTGGAGTTCCCGCAGGGTTTGTTCTAGCTGGGTGGCTTGCGCTTGGGCAGCAGCAGCAGTGGTGCGACTTTGTTTGTAGAGTGCGGCTTGGTCGATAGCGATCGCTAGTTGGTTGCATACTGCTTGTAGTAGTTCCAACTCCCCTTCTGTCCATTGCTGGGAAACCAAACGCCCGCACGTCACCGCACCTAACTTGCCTGATTGCGTCTGAATTGGCAGCGACAACAGAGAAGCAGCATTATAAGGCTTTAACATCTCCTGCACTGCCAAATCACTCTGAGTAACATCGTCCACTCGGAATATTTCCAGATTTACTAGCGCAGATGTGAACGGATGCCAGTTTTCCAACGGATATAAACCCCGGAAGCTGGGCAAATCGGGATTTTTGGCATCTTTTACGACCATCCAACCAGGACGAGCGCCGTTGGGACGATACCAACTAAACAGGCAAACATCAATCTCTAATTGGCTGTGGATTTCGAGTACGGCTGTTTCTAAAAGTGTATCCAAATCAAGGGAAGCGCGAATCTGGCTCGCAAGGCGATTGAGTAGTGCTTCCCTAGTCGCTACTTCCCGAAATTTTGCTTCCGACTGCCGCAGTTTCTCCTCAGCGACTTTGCGTTCGGTGATGTCAGTGGAGATCCCGCAAATGGCATAAGATACGCCAGCAGAGTCGTATAGAGGGAACTTAATCGACAGGTAGGTGTGGAGTCCATCGTCTAGAGGGGCAACTTCCTCAATTTTTAAACCCGTTCCGCTTTCGAGTACCTTTCGATCGTTCTCCCGAAATGCGATCGCTAATTCATAAGGAAAAAGATCCCAGTCAGTTTTACCTTTGGCTTCCTCTAAAGAGACATGAAACAGGCTGACCCACTGGCGGTTTACCAGAAGGTATCGCCCGTCGTGGTCTTTGAGGTAAATGACTGCTGGGGAGTTATCCAAAATTGCCTGTAGTCGTTGTTGACTCTCCCGCAGTGCGTCTTCGGCTTGCACTCTGGCGCTGATATCAATCAATAAGCCGATGCTACCAATTACAACGCCACTGCTATTAAACATCGGTGCTGTCCAGAGGCTGACATGAATCAATGAACCGTCTTTCCTCTGGCGGCGTAATTCGATACCAGAAGGTACCTCCCCCTGCATCTCCGATTGAAGTAGGGCAAGGGCTTGCTCTTGTTCACTTGGAGGAACGATGGGCAGAGGGCGACCCATAACTTCTTGTTCGCTCCAGCCAAAAAGTCGCTCTGCTGCTGGGTTCCACATCATCACCTTGCCATCAACAGAGATGGTGGCGATCGCTACTGGGGAAGCTTCAATCAGCGTTTCCAAAGTTTGGTTGCTAATTCGTAACGCTTCTTCAGTAGCGGTGCGCTCGGCAATTTCGCGCTGCAATTTCTCGTTAGCATCTCTAAGAAGTGTTGTGCGCTCCTCAACTCGGCTTTCTAGTTCTTCGTTGATTTTTTTTAAGGCATCAAGAGCCTGTTTGCGGGAAGTAACGTTTTGGGCGATACCAACAACACCGATGATGTTTCCTTGCGCGTCGCGGTAGGGACTTTTGGTCAATAGATAAGTTAGTGTAATTCCCCGGAGCGTGAAAACTTCTTCAGATCGCTGGGGAAGCCCGGTAGCGATCGCCCTCCGGTCAATTTCAGCTTGTCGCTGTGCCATTTGGGGCGAAAATAATAATGTGTCATCTTTACCAATAATTTCCGCTGCCGGCTGGCTATATAAATGGGCAGCAGAGGTGTTAACTAATATGTAGCGTCCCTGTATATCCTTGGCAAAGATGACATCTGGAGTGCCATCGATCGCCGCACGCAAGAGGTTATAACTTTTTTCCAGCTCATCTTTAGCTTTTTCCAAAGCTTCTTGGGCAGCTTTGCGCTCGGTAATATCTGTGTGGGAACCCGCCATGCGGATAGCTCTGCCGTTGGCATCAAATAGCGCCGCTCCCCGCCCGAAAATCCATCGATAAGAGCCATTTTTGTGCTGCAAGCGGTATTCTACTTCCCAATGAGGAGTTAGTCCATCCCAACAAGCTTCGATATTGGCTAGTATGCGATCGCTATCATCCGGGTGTATCCGATTTTTCCACTCATCCCAATTATTTTGCAGTTCATGCTCCGCAAAACCGAGCATACTCTTCCATTGCGGCGAGAAATAAACTTCGTTGGTTTGAAGATCCCAATCCCACAAGCCATCTCTGGAACCAAGAACAGCCAAATCAAAACGATTCCGGCTTTTACGCAGTTCTTCCTCTGCCAGTTTACGCTCGGTAATGTCTTCGATAGTACCAAGGATGCCTACAACTTTTCCCTCTGCATCATGGAGGGGAACTTTGTTAGTGTCCGCCCAGGATTGTTTGCCATCAGCTTGCAGTATGGGTTCAATGATGTGATATTCTGGCTTGTCCGTCTCCATCACGCGAGCGTCGCACTTGCGGAAGAATTCTGTTTCCTCCTGCTTCCAAGGCAAGTCGTAGTCTGTCAGCCCGACGATATCTTCTGGATTGTCAATGCCAGCCATTGTGGCAAAACTGCGATTGCAACCTATATAAACTGAATTTCTATCTTTCCAAAAGATGAATTGTGGGATGTTGTCCATTACTAGCTGTAGCAGCTGGTGCGATCGCACCAGCTGCTCCTCAATACGCGATCGCTCAATGATTTCGGCTTCCAGTTTGTGGTTAACTGCTTCTAGTTGTGTCGAGTTTGGCAACGCTAGGGCTTGGGGAATTAACCGTACCAGTAGCACTGCTGTATAAAGGGAAATTCCAGCGGTAATGGCTTTCAGCATACCGGAAAGCCAATAGGTCGGGTGCCACAGTGTCCACACTTCCATCACATGGGTTGTGCCACAAGAAACTATGAAGGCTCCAAATAGTAAGAATATCCAATCGAAGGGTAAATCCCGTCGCTTTTGGACAAAGTTTAAGAGGGTAATAGGAATAGAGTAATAAGCTAAGGCAATTAGAGAATCTGAGGCGATATGCAGCCACACCAAACCAGGCTTCCACAGGTAACAATGGCCGTGGGGAATAAATGAGTTTGAAGTCAAAAAACTTTGTAAAAATTCCCCCATAAATTCTCCCATCTGTGGTGCATAATTTTTGTTATATATGTATTGTATGTATTGATTATTACTAATAAAAGTTGTTTTGCTGAGGAAATTATGATGTTTGTGTAAAGTATTTCGATTACCTAGACGAGCCTAATTGCAGGCAAAGCCCTATTGAAGTGGGTGGATACCGTTCTAGCCTGCGGTATGAGCAACAGAGCGATCGCAACTGGAATTACTCGCAAAGTTATCAACTCTTGACAATATTTTTACGTAATTATACGTAGCTAAATTTAAAAGATTGGTAATTTATACAATACCCATAAGGTGCCTTACCTTTGACTTTGTGCAGGAAGTTGCACGTAGGGCAGGTGTCTCGCCTATCCTACAAATATGCGTAACTGGTATTTTTTTTAAAGAAAATTTTCCTAGGGACGGCTTCAAACTTCAGTAACGCAATTTTTTCAGCCAAAAGAAGGATGCGTAGCACCCCAAAGCCGCCTAAACCAAACTTGCGGTCGCGCAGAATTGTAAAGTCGTGTTGCAACTCTTTGAAAAAGATTTAGAAATTGGTCATTACCCAGTCCGAACTTTAACCTAGAAATTTAAAGGAATGTTGCGAGGAAAACGTCATGGATAAAATGCAAAAGTATCGCTTCGTCTGTACCCTCTCTTTTGGCGATATCTACGGTCAAATCATCATTTGGTTGATTGTGATTTTCATTAGTTTAGCCTCGGCACTTGCCCTGTGGAGTAGCACTCGTCAAATCTACGCCCTAGCCACCGTGGGACTTATCCTCGTATTGTCTCTGCCCTTCTTGCTATTTGCCTTCGTGACTACGTTGTTTAACCACATTGAAGTTGCTGCTATGGATACAGCAGACACAACTGAGACTGTAGGTGGAAGTTTGCCCTACCAAAAAGCTGCTGAAGTAACCAGCTGAACAGTCTATTCGTAGCACAGGCGTCTCGCCTGGGTCAGTAGTCAGTGGGTACTTTTCGCGTGGCTCCCCGGCTTACCGGAGACGCTTACATAGTAGTAGTCAGTGGTTAGTGGGCAGCTATCAACGGACAACGGATTAATTTATAAAAAAACTTCCCTGCTTTCTGGTAGGGAAGTTTTTATTTGCGTTACTCATAGAGATAGGAATTCCAGATATCAGACCAAAGATGCTTGAACACGATGTCATCATTGTGGGAGGTGGATTAGCGGGGTGTCGTGCCGCCCTGGAGATTGTCCGCACCGACCCCAGCTTGAGTGTAGCTCTCGTTGCCAAAACTCACCCGATTCGTTCCCACTCTGTCGCCGCCCAAGGTGGCATGGCGGCAACCCTGAAAAATGTAGATGCCGAAGACAGTTGGGAAGCTCATGCCTTTGATACCGTAAAGGGTTCGGACTACTTGGCGGATCAGGACGCGGTGGCAATCTTGACCCGCGAGGCTCCAGATGTGGTAATTGACCTAGAACACATGGGAGTTCTGTTTTCCCGGTTGCCAGATGGTCGCGTTGCCCAAAGAGCTTTTGGAGGACATTCTCACAATCGCACTTGCTACGCAGCAGATAAGACTGGTCACGCAATTCTGCACGAATTAGTTAATAACCTGCGTCGTTGCGGTGTCCGTATCTATGATGAGTGGTACGTGATGCAGTTGATTTTGGAAGATGCCCAGGCGAAGGGTGTGGTGATGTACCACCTTCTAGATGGGCAAATTGAGGTTGTCCGGGCGAAGGCGGTGATGTTCGCCACAGGCGGCTATGGTCGCGTTTATAATACGACCTCGAATGACTATGCTTCGACTGGGGATGGTTTGGCGATGTCTGCCCTGGCTGGGGTGCCTCTGGAGGATATGGAGTTTGTGCAGTTTCACCCGACTGGATTGTATCCGGTGGGGGTGCTGATTTCCGAGGCAGTGCGGGGTGAGGGGGCGTATCTGATCAATAGTGAGGGCGATCGCTTTATGGCGAATTACGCCCCTAGCCGCATGGAACTGGCTCCTAGAGATATTACTTCTCGCGCGATCGCTCTGGAAATTAGCGCCGGACGCGGCATTCATCCTGATGGTAGTGCAGGTGGCCCCTTTGTCTATCTCGACTTGCGCCACATGGGGCGAGAAAAAATTATGAATCGGGTTCCCTTCGCTTGGGAAGAAGCTCATCGCCTACTGAGTATCGATGCCGTAAATCAGCCGATGCCAGTCCGCCCTACAGTTCACTACTCAATGGGCGGCATCCCCGTCAATACTAGCGGTCAAGTGCGTAGTGGCACAGACACCCTAGTTGATGCCTTCTTTGCCGCCGGGGAAGCCGCTTGCGTCTCCGTTCACGGGGCAAATCGACTAGGAAGCAATTCCCTGCTTGAGTGTATCGTTTACGGGCGAAAAACAGGCGCTTCGTTAGCACAATTTGTCCAAAATCGCAAATTGCCGGATCTAGATGAGCAATCCTATTTGCTAGAAGCTCACTGCAAAATCCAAGCGCTACTAGAGCAATCCGGGCAATACCGGATTAACCAAGTCCGTGAATCCTTCCAAGACTGCATGACTAAGTATTGTGGTGTTTTCCGCACCGAGGAACTGATGCGCGAGGGCTTGACAAAGTTGCAAGAAATCCTTTCTCAATCCCAAGATATCTACCTGGATGACAAAGGCAAACTCTGGAACACGGAAGTCATCGAAGCTATGGAACTCCGCAGCCTGATAATTGTCGGTCAGATAATTCTCACATCTGCCCTCAACCGCCAAGAAAGTCGTGGCGCACACTTCCGGGAGGATTATCAAGAGCGAGACGATAGCAATTTCCTGAAGCACACGATGGCTTACTATTCCCCCGCCGGGATTGACCTTCAGTATAAACCTGTGACGATTACCATGTTTGAGCCAAAAGAACGGAAGTATTAGGGGGGATTGGGGATTAGGGATTGGGGATTAGAGATTGGGGATTAGGAAAAAGTCTTACCTAGCCTCCAGTTCCCAGCCCCCAGCCCCCAGTCCCAAATTTCATTTGGGTAATTTCACTACTATCCTTTCGTCTAAGATAGAGGTAAAATTACTTGATAATGAAGGGGAGTAGCTGCTAGCAAAAGAGTTTGCTAGCCCATCTGAATCAACATACTGGCGATAAGCCTGGTTCAGGTGACAAGAAAAGAGAAACTTGACACGGCGCGTAGTGGCACCAGCTAAAGTTTCCCGCCTTGGGAGCGAGACCTTCACTAAGTTCACATCTTATGTGAGCTTGGTGAGGTCTTTATAGTCTTCTCAAGCTCACTCAGATGGAATTTAAGTAGAAAATTCTGAGGATCTTGAGACAATGCTGGCAGCTTTTACCGCAGGTTTATTACTAATTACAATTTCAGAATTAGGCGATAAAACCTTTTTTATTGCTGTGATTTTGGCAATGCGCCACTCCCGAAGATTGGTATTTACTGGAGTTGTAGCGGCTTTGGCAGTGATGACGATACTTTCTGTTTTAGTTGGACAAGTAGCGTCTTTACTACCCCAGAATTATGTTAAGTTGGCGGAAATTGCATTGTTTCTGGGTTTTGGGGTGAAGTTACTTTACGATGCTGCCCAAATGCCAGCGGAAGCAGACTGTGCGGAAGCAGAAGAAGCACTCAGCACCGTGAAAGAAGCTGAGTTAAAAATGCCGAAACACAAAAGCCAGTGGGCGATTGTAATGGAAGCCTTTATGTTGACATTTGTGGCGGAATGGGGCGATCGCACACAGATTGCTACGATTGCGATGGCAGCATCCTATCCAGCGGTGGGTGTCACAGCTGGAGCGATTTTGGGGCATAGTATTTGTGCAGCGATCGCAGTCTTGGGCGGTCGTATGATTGCAGGGCGAATTTCTGAACGGATAATTACAGGAATTGGTGGCTGCTTGTTTTTGGTTTTTGGAGCGATGGCAATTTTAGAAACTTATAAGTTATGAGTTAATAACTCTAACTTTTAGTTTTCAGCTTCTAAATCCTAACTTTTTGCCAACTCAAAAGTCCGGAGATTCAAAGTCTCCGGCTTAGCAAAACTCATAACTCCTAGCTTTCTTTAGTTTCTTGTTTCGTCGGGCTGAGGTGGTGGAATAGTAGGCACACTACTAGGAGCATTAGAGGGAGGGTTGGCGGGAGAATTAGTGGATGTAGGTGTTTGGGTAGCCAATTGTTTAATTCGGTCTTTGACATCCGCTGGCGCTAAAGCAATAGCAGTGTCGAATAAAGGCTTAGCTTCGGCAGTTCTGCCTTGTTGTTGAAGCACATAAGCCTTCGCTACGATAGGGCGAAAATCCTGCTTATTGCCCTTAATTGCCTCATCGTAAATAGCGATCGCTTCCGGAAAACGATTTTGCCCAACATAAACCTTACCCAACTCCAACTGCACCGAAGTTACATCCACACTACCCGGCTGCACTTGATTCACATCTGTCGCCGTTTTCAAAGTATCTTGTAGCAGCCCTATCGCCGCCTCCGGACGGTTTTGTTCGAGCAAAAGACCTACAAGACCTTGCAGAGCATAAATATCTCCCGGTTTAGAAGTCAAAATCGAGCGATAAGTTTGGGCACTCCCTTCCGAATCGCCAGTTTTTTGTTTAGCTTGGGCAAGCAAGACAGCGTACTCAGACTGTTGGGGATTCAGTTTCGCCAGTTTTTCCAAGGGTGCGATCGCGCCCTTAACGTCGCGCAGTTTCAGCCGCGTTTCCAACAACCCTCGCAACGCCGTTTGATTCTCAGGCTCCTTCTGCAAAACCAATTCATAACCTTTCGCCTGAGCTTCTAATTCCGACTGATTGACAGGTGGTTGGCTCGTCTGGGTTGCTACAGGTGTCGCTCCAGTAGAAGGCGGCTTTTGCTCAAAAACCATACCTACCAGCGGAATAATCGACACACCTACAAATACCAGTACACCCAGCACCAATACCAAATTAATTAACCAGCGACCGCGTTTTTTGGACACACAACTGCATTGAACTCTATTGACATTATCGACCACAAACGGATTTTCCACTTTTGCACTTACGACACGCCGCCTCACCGCCTCCAAGCTCTAAAATAGTGGCAGCATTGCATCAAATTTGATATTCTATAGGAGTTTTTGCTTAGTTTCGTGCAAAAACATTGCGGATCTACCAGTCGCATCTCTGCATTCAGTACAATGAGCTGACTGACTCCCCCTAAGGGGATGTGTCTCCGCCGCGAGGAGTAATATGAGTCCTTCTGTGAATCGGTTTTCCGACTTACCTGAGTCTTCTGGCGATCCCAAGCCAGAGCCACCACAAACGCCCAATCCGCTAATACCAGCCGATACAATGCCGAACAGCGATTCGGAAACAACACAAGTGCCTGTCTCTGATGATACTGCCACAAGGCAGCAACCAATTCCCCCGCCCAGCGAACCCATGCAGTACCGGGCAATTGGCCTGGTACGGGGTAAATACACCTCCTCCGAAGAGCAATTTACGCGAGGAATGCTTCTGGCATCAGATGGAACCGACATCGATGCCGTGCTACTGGGTCGAGTTATGAGTTTGGTGAAAAATCACCTGAACTTAGAGCAACAACACCTGTGGGTTGTTTATCCCCGAATGCGACAAGAAGACGGCAACTTACACGTCCAAATCGTGGGTGTCTGGGAGCCTGAAAGACTGAACCAACCGCCGCCTGAGTCTGAGGCAGAATCAACCAAACTAACGGATGCTCAAAGCGAGGAAAGTGTAGCCAAGGATGGTTATTTTTCCATTCGTGGCGAGGTGATTTATCAGTCGCGAGAAGAAGAAGACATCGTCATCAAGATCAAGCAGTCTCCCCGCAAGGACGAGGAAAATCCCAAGTTTTTTAAGTTGAAACTCAAGGGCATTGTCCAAGACAAAGCTGTTGGTCACTTCATGGATGTGCAAGTGCAGCGGCAAGGTAACGAGCTGGTGATTCAGGAGAGCAAAGATATTGGTCGTCTTCCTCCCAGGAAGATTCCGGGCAAGAAGCCGTTCCGAGGCGGGGGTGGTCGTCCTCCAGGCAGAAAACCAACAGGCAATCGAGAGCGTCCCATGCGTCCCGCAGGAGACAGACAAGCAGCAGCAGCCCCGCAACCCAAACGCCGGGAACCCCTGCCAAAGCCAGTTAAACGCTCAACACCGCCTCCAGAAAGTAAAAAGTAAAAAGGCAAGCAAACCCTCGTTCCCAGACTGGGACTGGGAACGATAAAAGGAGGGTGGTTTCATTTATTAAAAGAAAATTCTGTAACGTTGATTTTGGCTGGCGGTAGGGGCTTTTTGATTACCATGCCCCTACAAAAAAAATGTCGCAATTTTCGATATTTTCTAAGGGTTGTATGAAACCACCCTGAGACTGGGAACGAGATATTAGTCTTTAATGACTATTCCAAGGAAATTTGAGATCCCCATCGGTCTTGGGGTAAAAAAGACCGATCCATCGGAATCTGGGCAACAGGTTCAGTGAGGGTAAATTCCCCAGCCTCAATCCATTGCTTCAACTCCAGCGCCACTTGACGCGAGAGAAACACAGACGCGAGGGGGGCAACCCGCACGGGTTTACCTTCAATGGCGATCCGTCCGGTTTTCAACTGGGCGTAACTCACTAAGCCAAAGGTGGGACGGACGCGCCGGGGAATCGAGAAATCGACAACTGGCGCTACGATGTCTTTGTCTTGGACTGCACAACTAGCGACGACTTGCTCGTGCAACACTGGCAAGGGAACGCCGACACCCAGCATTACAGAAGGGCCGTAATTTTTGAAGTAGCAACCGCGCACCCAACGGGGGTTCATTTGTTTGGCATCTCCCATCAAGGCAAGGGTGGCTGCTGGGCCAATTGGTGTCCGATTTGGCAAGCGCTTTTGTAAAGGGAAGTGCTGCGTGCCTTCCCAGGAAACGTAACCGATGCCGCCGCCTAAAAAAATTCGGGTGCCGATACCAATCAGTTGCAGGTCGGGATCGTTGAGGAGGGGGGAAATTGCCCCAGCGTTTGAATAGACGGCATTTGCGAGTCGGGGCTGCAATGGGCCCAGGTAAGTGAAGAGAGGGCGATCGCCTCCATTCACCCCTACAATAAAATTTTGGTATATATTGCGCGGATTAAATAAGTAAAATTGGTTAATCGTGTCGCGGGTGATGGTTGTTTCAAAGGACGCTCGCGGATAGCAATCTGTAACTTGTCCGATGGCGCGTAGTTGCACTGGTTTACCAGCAATCAAGTCTTCTATGATATGACCGCCGCCGCGTTCTCTTGATTCTTCCCCATCTGGTGCCTCACCAGTGCTGGCGTATTCCACCATCCCGGTTGCACCCAAATACAGATCCACGGCACCAAATCCCGCGTAAGCTGGCACTCCATCCAACCAACAACGGCGAATTTTCATCGGTGGATCAGTGTGTCCCAGGTTGATAATCGCCCCGGATGACTCCATCGGCTCAAAGGTGCCAGTGGTAATTACATCTACTTCCTTCGCGGCTTGGGTGACTCCCACCTCTGCCACCCGTGCTTTTAATTCTTCTGTTGTCCACACAACAGCCAATTGGCGGCTGATCTTGTCGTTAATTTCGGCGATAGTTCGCATAGGGAAGGTTGAAGGGTGGGATTGCTCATCCTTAGTTTCCTCTATTGCGACGCCCTTTGGGGCGACCCCTTTGAGCGGTTCACGTTATGTGCTGCTGTTGAAATTATCGCTCCTGAGTCGCCAAGTAGCTGACTAAATCGCTTTGGCTGGAGAAATTCAACAGCGCCTCCGCCAAATCTTCTAGCTGAGGGATAGCTAAACCGCGAATCTGTTCTTGCAGTTCCGGATTAATGTCACCAAACCGTAGCGTTAATAGCCGCAAAATTAACGCCGCCTCTCCTTGCTGCCTGCCCTCTTCCCTGCCTCGTTGCAGACCTCTCATCTCCCCCTTTTGGAGGATGTCTTGATAGATAACAGATTCCTCCATAATTTCCTCTCGCAATAGTTGTTGAATCAAATCTTTTTTAAACCGCAAACCAGCCAGAACCCCTGCACAAGCTAGGATATTCTTTCGCTCGGCGGTTCCCTCGATCGTAGCGACCCCAGCGGCAACTTGCTCTAATAAAGCTCTCGGGGAGTCGCTGCGAGCTAAGGTTGCCAGTGGTAAGAGAGCAGGGTTTGCCAGCAGTGGGGTGGGATCTTCTTCCCACCGACGGATGACGCGATATTGGTGTCTGGTGTTCGTGTCTACATACTGCTGTCTAAAGACGAGTTCTGAGGTGGTGGCTTGCAAGAAAATCACCACCTGCACGATTTCACACCAATATTGTCGCTTGAGTCGCGTGTAGTAATCGAGCATCCGGAAGTCGAGGGGAGGAGTTGATTGCGCCAAGGTTTGAAATTCTAGGTGCAAGATTTGGTTAGCGACTTGCAGGAAGGTGACAGAATCAGCGCGAATCGGTTCTAAACCCAGTTCAGTTTTGATTACCTTGATGCCTGAATCAACATTGAGTAGCCAGTTAGCAAAGTCAGCTGGGTAATTCTCGGCAAGATATTTACAGGTGTTGTCGTATTCCAAGAGTGCAATTTCAGAGAGCAATATTATTCTCTCATTGAGGAGTGCTGATGATAGCGATCGCTATTTATTGCTACTTTTTATCTTTGCCACTCACATCATCAAGATTCGGCTCGTTATTGATTGGTGGATTCGCTTCTGGCAAAACCCCAGTTTCTTGATCAAATTCAGCAGCTTCATCGGATAAATCTGTACCCTTGGCATCAAAAACCTCTTTGCGATCGCTACGCCATTGATCGAGAACATCTTTGATTAATACTTCCTTTACCCAAATTTGACCAACGACGGTTAAAGGTAGTGCCAAAAATAACCCCAAAAATCCAAAAAAGGTGGCAAAAAACACTTGAGAAAGTAAAGTTACAGCTGGCAGTAGCGATACCTGCTGAGCCATGACGTAGGGGGTTAAAAAATTACTTTCAATCTGCTGAATGGCAAAGTAAAGACCGAACACAGCGGCGGATTTCCAAGGAGCTTCCAACAACGCGATCGCCATTGGTGGGATCACACTAATAGTTGGGCCCAGATTGGGAATCAAGTTCAAAACCCCCGCCAAAATTCCTTGCGCCAATGGTGAAGGTATACGCAGAATTGACAGTCCAACCATACTCATCAGCGCTACTACACTCATACTAATGAGAGCGCCACCAAGCCATCTTCCCAATGCAACTTCGCATTGATCCAAAATTCCATCCACCCGCCGCCGATAAAAAGACGGGAATAACCGCACGAATCCCTTGCGGTAAGCTTGAGGATTTGCTAATAGCATCCCTGTCAAAACTAGCACTAACAAAACCCTGAGGATAACGCCCAAAGAGCTAGAGAAAAACGCGACCGAACCTCCTAATAGCCGATTTAATAAAGGCTGCACTTGTTGGCTGATGCTGTCCACATCCGGTAGATACGGAACTAGCTGGGTAGGAACACGCTCTCTCCAGTAATCAGTCCAATTATTCAGGCGCTCAAATCCTTGAGGAACCCGCTGTGTTAGTTCTTCAAACTGGACTGCAAAAGGCGGCACAATGAGCCAGAAAAATCCCACAATCAGGGCTAGTAACAAAGCAATTGAACACAACACAGCTAAGCCATGTTGCATTCCGGATCGTTGCAGCCGTAGGGATAGCCGATTCAAGGCAGTGGCTAACACAATAGCAGCAAACAATAGCAGTAACAAATCCCGTATTTGCCACAGGATATATAAAGAAACGACTATGGCAAAAAAGCCAATTAGCTGACCTAGTTTCACAAGTTGACGCCTCAAAGCTATCTCAGGCTATAATTCCCGATCAATGCAGCTAGATTAGCCGATATCGGCAACTTTCGCCTAGCTTCGCGGGAGGGATGCCAATTTCGGATTGGGGATTGGGGACTGGGGATTGGGGATTGGGGATTGGGAATTGGGAAAAAGCCTTACCTAGTCCCTAATTCCCAGCCCCTAGTCCCCAGTCCCCTTATAAAGATATGCCCGCCGCCAGAGGGCAAAAGCCATGATGAGAGTGGGAAGAAAGACGAGTATAAGCGCGATCGCTTGTAATGGATCGTTCCCTAGAAACATCGCTCCTGTTGCTGGAATAGGAATATAAGGCCCAGCATACTTAATCAAAATCGACAGCACAGCTGACAGAAGTAGCACCTTGAGAACAAATCCAGCCTGAGTTGTCATACAACTTAATATATAAAGACTAAAGTACGGCTATACGGATGTTTGTAGGGGTAGACACCGAACCCAGACTTACGCATCCTCTTTTTTACAATAGCTAAGAGAGCCTCACCATATTATCAGTCTCGAAGCTCTAAAAGCTTACTCACCCGAAGACAGCAAAAAGCTTTCAGCAAGTAGAAATCTGAAAGCTACTCTTGTTTTCTTGCAAACATTTAAGAGGTTCGTATCTACAATGCCTGTTGAAAATAATAAAAAGCGATCGCTTAAACCCTCCCGACCGAGGCAAATTGGCGGCGGATTACTGATTCTGTTCACAATCCTTGTACTGCTAAACTTTATCATTCCTAGCTTTGGGCCTCGGTTGCCGCAGGCTTCCTATAGCGACTTTATCAATCAAGTACAAAGTGGCAAAGTTGACCGTGCGATTGTTGGCAACGATCGAATTGAGTATTCACTCAAAACCGATGCCAATGCAAATGAATCTGCACCGAGTCAAGTATTTGTCACCACTCCAGTAGCACTCGATTTAGATTTGCCGAAAATTCTGCGCGAACATAATGTAGATTTTGCCGCACCTGCACCAAATAATAATGGCTGGATCGGAACGCTACTGAGTTGGGTTGTTCCACCGATAATTTTCTTTGGTATCTGGGGTTGGTTGATGAACCGGGGTGGTGGTGCTGGTGGCGCTGCCTTAACGGTAGGAAAAAGTAAAGCGCGAATTTACTCAGAAGGCAGCACTGGCATCAAGTTTAATGACGTTGCTGGTGTCGATGAAGCCAAAATGGAACTGCTAGAAATAATAGATTTCCTGAAAAACGCTGGTAAGTACACCCGACTGGGAGCGAAAATTCCCAAAGGCGTTCTGCTAGTAGGCCCTCCGGGAACGGGAAAGACACTTTTAGCGAAAGCGATCGCAGGCGAAGCTGGCGTTCCTTTCTTCAGCATCTCTGGTTCCGAATTCATCGAGCTATTCGTCGGCGTAGGTGCTGCACGAGTCCGCGACTTATTTGAACAAGCCAAAAAACAAGCTCCCTGTATCGTCTTCATCGACGAATTAGATGCACTGGGTAAATCTCGCGGCGGTGCGAATGGTTTTGTCGGTGGCAACGATGAGCGCGAACAAACCCTCAACCAGTTGCTCACCGAAATGGATGGTTTTGATGGCAATACTGGCGTGATTATCGTCGCCGCCACAAACCGCCCAGAAGTGCTTGATCCAGCGTTACGCCGCCCCGGACGTTTTGACCGACAAGTGTTGGTAGATCGACCGGATAAGATTGGTAGAGAAGCGATTTTGAACGTCCACGTCAGAGGTATTAAATTAGCTCCTGATGTCGATTTGGTAACAATTGCAGCTCGTACTCCCGGCTTTGCTGGTGCCGATCTAGCTAACTTAGCGAATGAAGCTGCACTACTGGCGGCACGTCAGAACCGCGATGCTGTAGTGATGGCAGATTTCAACGAAGCAATTGAGCGGGTTGTTGCTGGATTAGAGAAGCGATCGCGCGTACTTAATGAAATTGAGAAAAAGACCGTCGCCTATCACGAAGTTGGTCACGCTATTATCGCCGCTATGATGCCAGGAGCCGGTAAAGTGGAGAAAATCTCCATCGTGCCGCGTGGCGTGGGAGCGCTGGGTTACACTCTGCAAATGCCGGAAGAAGACCGCTTCTTGATGGTGGAAGATGAAATTCGCGGTCGCATTGCCACTCTCTTAGGTGGACGCTCATCAGAAGAAATAATCTTTGGTAAAGTGTCTACAGGTGCCAGTGACGACATCCAGAAAGCAACAGATTTGGCAGAACGTGCTGTCACTCTCTACGGCATGAGCGATGAATTAGGGCCAGTTGCTTTTGAGAAAACACAACAACAGTTTATCGAAGGTTACAGCAACCCCCGTCGTGCAATTAGTCCCAAAGTGGCTGAAGAAATCGATCGGGAGGTAAAGGAAACAATTGATGCAGCACACCACATCGCCTTAGCAATTCTGGATAAGAATCGGGACTTGCTGGAAGAAACAGCGCAAACCCTCTTACAGAAAGAAGTTTTGGAAGGTTCTGCACTGCGAGAGCAGCTAAAACTTGCTAAGGTTCCAGCCAAAATGGATGAATGGTTGCGTACTGGCAAACTTCCCGAAGGCACGCAGTTGATGCAAACAGTCATTAGTTAGGATAGCGTTTCTCCCTGGGTGGAGTATATCGCAATTGAGACCTTCGGGCGACCTTGGTAGGGACATGGCAATGCCCATCGGTGTCAATTTAAGCCCCGGCGAATGGAATTCGCGGCTACAAAAACGAAGTCCGCCTGCGCGGACTAACGGATCAAGGGATCAAGATCTGACGGGGTGACAACCCCGTCAAAAGCTCTACCTGTAGCAGATTTAGCCACATTGCGGTAAAAAAAGATGGGGTAATGTTTGTTAAAAAGCCCCACCTGTTGAAAATGATTCCTCAATTTTACCAAATCCATCTCCAACAGCAACTGAAAAATACCGAATATCTGACTCTAAAACTGTTGATCTATCTTCTGCAATCTCACAAACAGGTCAGTATGGAATTACTGGCAACGTTAATGCCTTATCCAATTCAATCTGAAAGTCGCAGGCGCAGCTTACAAAGATTCCTCAAATTGGACAGCCTGCAAATTGAACCCCTGTTCCTCTGATTCAAATCATTTTACATTTTAGGGAGCATCCCGGTTTTGCAAGAATATCAAACAGATAGGAGTTCGTTGAGGTAAGCGCAACGTAGTTTGAGCATTTGACTCACATTTTTGGCTAACCACTGCGCTCCAGAAAT
>NZ_JAMPKJ010000048.1 GCF_039962115.1 Funiculus sociatus GB2-C1
ACCGCGGGCACAAATCCTTTTGCCATGATCTCTGCTGGGGGCTAGGGGATAAGCTAGAGCATCTTCTAATTTAATCGTTCTTGTCACCCCTGCCACTCAAGGCGAATGTTCACTACCTCTTAACCCATTACTCAGCCAAACCGTCTGTATGTTTGGCTACGCTTTTAGATGCGCTTACCCTGCGTCTCGATGCAGAAGTGGAAAGCCAATTGATGCGGGCAGGTCGTCCGCGATCGCGCGATCGCTGGCAGTCTTATGAAGGCTTTCTCCCTAGTGCGTTTGGAACCAATACAGCGATCGCTATGTTGGTCATCGATGCAGATGGCAACGTCCTGTATCGCTCCGAGGAATGGGCTGCGGATCTAGATACCAAGAACCTTTGGACATCGCGCCCCCAACTACAGCCCTTTCCACCGCCTCATTCCGAGCGACAAACAGCCCCATTTTCAGAGCGATCGCAACCCCCGCGCGATCGACCACCGCCCCCGCCTCGATTTGTCACCCAGCGCACAGCAACGGGAACTTGGCGGGTTGGTGCAGTCACAACACCCTTTACTCAAGTTGCGATCGCAGTAAGTTTAAAAGCGATCGCACAAGAAATGGTCGTGATCCGCAACATCTTCCTAATTTCAATTCCAGGGGTGCTTCTGCTCGTAGCGGGTGGTGCATGGGGTATTGCTGGCAGCAGTTTGCATTCCATCCGACGGTTAACTAAAGTCATTGGCAATGTCACCGCTAGCGGTTTGGAACAACGAGTCCCCATAGGTGCGACAGATGTTGAATTTGTCGAATTAATTCAAGTGTTTAACCAGATGTTGTCACGTCTGGAACACAGTTTTAAGCAAGCCTCTCGCTTTAGCGCCGATGCTGCACACGAACTCAAGACTCCCCTAGCGATTTTGCAAGGAGAACTGGAACGCACCCTGCAACAAGCGGAACCAGGCTCAGAGGTGCAACAGGGTTTGAGCAATTTACTCGATGAAGTCCGCCGACTCACCGGGATTGTGCGTAAACTTCTGCTGCTTTCCCTAGCCGATGCCGGACAAATGGCTTTGTACCGAGTTGGGGTGGATTTGTCTGGCTTGTTAATTGAGATGTTGGAAGATATCGAACTGCTTGCACCCCATCTAGAGGTTAAAACAGAAATTGCCGATAGTTTGCGCGTACAAGGCGATCGCGATTTACTCGTTCAGGTCTTGCAAAACTTGATTAGCAACGCCATTAAATACAATTTGCCTGACGGCTGGATTCGGATTGATGCTCGTCGTCAGGGTGCAACTGTATTGATTACTATCAGTAATTGCTCGAAAGAGATTCCAACTGGCGATCGCGATCGCATTTTTGACCGCTTCCATCGCGGCGATCCAGCCCGGACGCGCAAAGTAGAAGGAATTGGATTAGGACTGAGCCTAGCGCGGGAAATCGCGCGATCGCACGCTGGCGACCTGACGCTTGACCCGACATTATCTGGACAGACTGCATTCACCCTAACCTTACCAGTTGGTTTATAAATAATTGATTATAAATACTAATTAATTTATTTTATAGCAATAAGACTTTTTTAAGAAAAAGCTTATATAAATCACCCGTTCGCTTTCGAGTTGTGAACTTTTTGTATAGAAATATTGCCATCTTTGTTAAGTCTTTAAACTACTTCAGACCTAATTGATGATTTCTTTATCTCAACTGTGATATTACGGAGTGGGTAAGAATTCTATTAAAGAATTAGACTAAGCACGTATTTTTCATCAGCCGTAAGGAAGAGATTGATGTCAGTATTTACCAGCAGAATCGGTGTCCTGTTAGCTTGGACGTTGCTTTGGGCGGTTGTAGGTGTACGCGCCAATGCCCAGACAATTATTGCGGCACCGAATGACACGAATACTGTAGTTAACCAGGATGGCAAACGAATTGACATCACTGGCGGCACCCTTTCAGGCGATCGCGCAAATCTCTTCCACAGCTTTACTAAGTTTGGTGTCAATTCTGGCGAAATAGCCAACTTTCTCTCCAACCCAGACATTCAGAACATCCTGGCGAGAGTACGTGGAGGCGATGCCTCGGTAATTAATGGTCTGATCCAGGTGACGGGCGGGAATTCCCACCTATTCTTAATGAATCCCGCAGGCATTGTTTTTGGCGCTAACGCTACGCTGAACGTGCCTGCCTCCTTCACCGCCACCACTGCTAATGGCATTGGCTTTGGTGACAATTGGTTTAACGCCACTGGTGCCAATGACTACGCTGCTTTAGTCGGTACGCCCAGCAGCTTTGCCTTCACAATGAGTCAGCCTGGGGCGATAATCAACGCCGGAGACCTTGCAGTAGGACAAGGGCAAAATCTTACCTTACTCGGTGGCACAGTTATCAGTACCGGGAAGTTGTCCGCACCAGGCGGTAATATCACTGTCGTAGCCGTACCTGGTGAGAAGGTGGTACGGATATCGGAAGCGGGAAAATTACTGAGTTTAGAAATTGCACTCCCTAGCGCAGGCGGGACACCTGCGAATTGGATGGGGCCAGTTGCAGATTTACCAACTCTGTTGACAGGCGCAAATGTAGGGAACGCCACAGCAGTCACAGTAAACAGTGAGGGAAAGGTAGTTATTAGCGGTTCTGGCATAGCAGCAGCACCGGGTACCGCCATTGTAGCTGGTGCTGTCGATGTATCGGGAACTGGCGGCACGGTACAAGTTTTGGGTGAAAAAGTTGGTTTAGTCGGTGCCAATATTAACGCATCAGGCAACCTCGGCGGCGGTACAGTGTTAATTGGCGGCGACTATCAGGGGAAAGGAAAAGTCCCGAATGCCAACCACACTTTTGTTGACAGCAAAACCACAATTAACGCAGATGCCGTAACTAATGGTAATGGCGGACGTGTAATTGTTTGGTCGGACGACACAACTGAGTTTCACGGCAATATTACGGCGCGTGGTGGCGTTAATTCTGGTAACGGCGGTTTTGTCGAAACATCGGGAAAGCTAAGTCTCAAATATGACGGTTTTGTGGATTTGCGGGCAAATAATGGATTAACTGGACAATTATTATTAGATCCGGACAATTGGGTTATTGCCAATAATGGCGGCGATATTACTCCTTTGACAGTAGTAACGGCACTCAACGCCGCTGATGTCATCTATTCCGGTACTAATTCCCTCACTGTTCAAGATACTATTGATTCCAGCGGCAACCCTAATGCTAACAAGCTGACTTTAGGCGCGCCTACCGTCAATTTGAATGCACCCATGAAGCTCAAGGGCGGTCTGACTATCAATAGTATAGAGCTGAATATTAGCTCTGGTGCTAATTTGGATCTGGGTGGTGCTTTTAGTCAAATTAGCGGCGGAGTTGTTAATACCGCAGGAAATATCATAACTGCTAACCAAAGTATTAGCTTCACAGGTGCAATTAACCTGAAAGGAAACGCGACGCTAAACGCTGGGAATGGTGGCATTACCTTTAACAGCACAATAAATGGCGATAAAAATCTAGAACTAACGGCAGGCACAGGTAGTATTAATTTTATTCAGGCGGTGGGTAATACTACGCCTTTGGGGAACATTACTATTAACAGCGCTAGCGACGTAAACACAAAAGCTATTTCTGCTGCCAGCATTACTCAAAAGGCAGGTACAGGAACTACTACTTTTGATGGGGGACTTAATATTGCCGGTAATATTGATTTAACAGGTCAAGGTTTTGACTTCAAAAACCAGATTATAACCACCAATAACGGAACTTTTACTATTGTCAATAGCGGCAGCTTCAGTATTGCTGCTGACATGAACTTGGAAGGGGAGTTTAATCAAAACGGTTCAGGTGCAGTTTCCCTTGGCGGCAACATTACCACCAGCGACAACAACATCAGCTTTAAGAGTGCAGTCACGATGCCTGGGGCTGGCGATGTGAAGATCAGGGCGGGAACTGGTAAGCTTAACTTTGGCTCTACCGTGGCGGTAGGTGACAGGAATCTTACTCTGAGAGCAGACGAGATTGATTTCACAGATACAGTATCTGGAAGCAAAAATCTTGTTCTTGAGAACGGCTCAAGAAACAAAGAGATCGCTATCGGTTCAGATAACAACAATACGAGTTCTTTGGATCTGACAGCAGCTGAATTAAATTTATTGCAAGATGGCTTTTCCTTGCTTACCATCGGACGAAATAATAGTAACGGAACGATTACCATCCCCAATAACATCGCATTCACCGATCCGGTGACAATTCTCTCTGGAGGCAACATCAATCTTAATGGTTTGGTTGCAGGCACAGACAATGCCTCGATTACTCTCAGGGGTGCAGCAATCAACCTGAACGCAGGTATTACCACAATAGATCGAGATATCAATATCACCGCTACTGGTAACGATGGGGTGAAACTGGGCAACAGCGTAACGCTTGACACGGGATTGACGGGCGGCGGCAATATTAGTATTGCGGGAAATATTAACAGCAATAACCTTGGCCTGCATAACCTGACTTTGAATGCAGGTAGCGGCGATATTACCATTAACAATGCAGTTGGCAACAGTACGTCACTGGGAAACTTGGTAGCTAACAGCACTGGGACGACTCAGTTTAACAGTACCGTCAAAGCAGCTAGTTTGTTGACCAATATCGGTGGCAGCACCAATCTCAAAGACAATGTAACCACAACGGGAGTGAATGGTCAAATTTATAATGATGCTGTCGATATCATCGGTTCTAATTTGGAGTTGGATACGGGAAATGGCGCGATCGCTTTCAATTCAACCTTGACAGCAAATAACACCAACCTAACCTTAACTTCAGATAGCAAAATTGATTTCACAGGTGCAGTATCCGGCACCAATGGCAGCAAACTTCAGCTTCAGACTAAAACACCAGATAAAGCGATCGATATTGCTTCTGCTGTCGCCACAGGTTCACAAGGTCTACATCTGGATACAGCAGACTTTGGCCAGATCAATGGTTTTGACTCTATCACTATTGGTAATGCTACCAGAGGCGACATTACGGTAAATGCGATCGCATTCGCCGATCCGGTGACAATTCTCTCTGGAGGCAACATTAATCTTAATGGTTTGGTTACAGGTACAGACAATGCCTCGATTACTCTCAACGGTGCAGCAATCAACACAGCAATCAACCTGAACGCAGGTATCACCACAACAGATCAAAATATTAATATCACTGCTACTGGTAACGATGGGGTGAAACTGGGCAACAGCTTAACGCTTAATACGGGATTGACGGGCGGCGGCAATATTAGTATTGAGGGAAATATTAATGGCACTACTGCTGACGTTCAAGGCTTAGTATTAACAGCAGGCAGCGGTGATATTACCATCAAAAATGCAGTTGGCAACAGTACGTCACTGGGAAACTTAGTAGCTAACAGCACCGGGACGACTGAGTTTAACAGTACCGTCAAAGCAGCTAGTTTGTTGACCGATATCGGTGGCAACACCAATGTAAAAGGCAATGTAACTACAACGCAAGTGAATGGTCAAATTTATAATGATGCTGTTAATACCATCGGTTCTAATGTAGAGTTGGATGCGGGAAATGGCGCGATCGCTTTCAATTCAACTTTGACGGCAAATGACAACAATCTAACCTTAACTTCAGATAGCAAAATTGATTTCACAGGTGCAGTATCTGGCACCAATGGTAGCAAACTTCAGCTTCAGACTAAAACACCAGATAAAGCGATCGATATTGCTTCTGCTGTCGCCACAGGTCTACAAGGTCTACATCTGGATACAGCGGACTTTGGCAAGATCAATGGTTTTGACTCTATTACCATTGGACGCGATAACGGCACTGGAAATATTACTATAGCCGATAACGTATCATTCAACGACTCTGCAATAATCCAACAAGCAACAGGCACAGGAACAATTGCTTTAAACGGGTTAATTACAGGGTTAGATAACGCCTCAATTACTATTAACGGCAATGTTACACTGGGGGGTATTGCACCAAGGTTAAAAATCGATACCAATACTAGCAACGGCAACATTATTATTAACGGCAAGATTGACGGTAATAAGCCTCTATCTCTACTATCGGGAAATGGTGATGTCACCGTCAGCGATATAATTGGTGGCACTACTGCTTTAGAAAGCTTAAACTTCAGCGGCAACAATATATCTGTTGGTAATATTGGCGGTACAGCAGCGGGTGTCAGCGGCGACACGATTCTGAATGCCAGCAATAACCTCACCTTCACTGGCACTACCTATAATGCCAATAAACAAACCTACACTGGAACAGCTTTTAATCTAAGCAGTGGCGCAGCAACCACCTTTACTTCTAGTAGCGATGCCATTAGCTTTGAATTAGGCACGATCCAACTTGCCAACGGCTCTGACTTAATTATTAACAGCGGCGGCGGCGCGATCGCTCTTACATCTGTGCGCGGTGACAGCGACGAAAATCTCACCTTGGATGCTGGTACGGGTAGCGTCAGTGTCGGTGCTATTGGCAATGGAAATGAAATTAAAAGTGTAAATATTAGTGGGAATGGCATTAATCTCAAAGGAGACATTACCACCTCGAATGCAACTGATAATAACGTCAATTTGAATGGCCCAACAACTCTAGAGACAGGCGTTACTATTACAACTAACAACGGTAATATAAACTTTAACGGCACTCTAGATGGTGCTTTTAATCTGAACTTGGCAGCAGGGAATGCAGATATTATCTTTGATGGAAAAGTAGGCAACACTCGCTTAGGTAAACTAACTGTTACCAGCGCCCGCAACGTCACTGCAAATGACTCTATAACCGCCGCCAGCATCAGGCAAAATGCAGGTACGGGTACTACTACCTTCAAGGGCGCACTCGATACAAATACGGCAGATGGCATCAGTCTAACCGGAAATATTTTTAATCTAAATACAATTAATACTACTGGAAACGGCGGTGTTGCTATTAATAACAGTGGACAATTAACCCTTGGGTCTGCCGCCGACTTTACCTTGGATGGAGCATTCAGTCAAACTGGTACAGGTGCCGTTTCTACTGCTGCTGACATTACCACAGCTAACGACAATATAAGCTTTAATAGTGGCGTTACTCTCACCGAAAATATTAAACTCGATACGGGTGCTGGTGCGGGAAATATCAGCTTTAATAGCAATCTCAATGGCGGAAAAAATTTAGAATTGGCAGCAGGCACGGGTAATATTAAGCTAGGCGGTGCGGCGCAAGTTGGAGAACTGACTTTTACAAGTGCTAATAATATAGAAACGCAAGCGATCGCATCCTCTAGCATCCGCCAAAATTCCGGCAGGGGGACTACTACTTTCAACGGCACTCTAAATACTAATACCGCAGATGGCATCAACCTGACTGGTAATAATTTCACCTTTCAAGGCGCTATCAACACCGCTGGCGATGGTGGATTTACTATCAAAAATAGGGGTCAGTTAACAATTAATTCTAATGCCGACATGAACCTGGCGGGAGCATTTTTACAAAAAGGTTCTGGCACAGCTATTACTGCGGCAGACATTGCTACCAACAACGCCAATATTACCTTTAAAGGGCCAGTGCAACAGACAGAAAATGTAGCACTTACGTCTGGAAGAGGTACGATTACTTTTAACTCTAGCTGGGCAGCAGATGGCAACGCGCTAACCTTAACAGGTGATGAAATTAACTTCAGAGGGGGAGATAATTCTGTTACGGGTAGCAATAGTATAAGGCTGCAACCTGCAACAAATGGGTTAGCGATCGCGATCGCTGGATCTGAAGGCACCCCGGCGCTAGATATCTCCCAAACAGATATTAATGCTATGAATGGGTTTAATCCCATTATCATCGGTTCAGATAATGGCAGTGGCAATGTCACTGTTAAAACTGCTAATTTCAACGAACCAGTAAAAATTCAATCTCCCAATGGCACTATTGATGTCAACGGAAAGATTACAGGACAAGGAAATGCTTCCATCACCCTTAACGCTGCTACAACGAATTTACGGGCAGATATTAGCACAGAGGGACAAGACATTATCCTCGGTCAATTGGGCAAAATTATCTGGCTTCATAACGATGTGGAACTGGCAAGCAATGGCGGTAATACTATCTTTGAATCGTCGGTCAGCGGCATTACTGCTGGTGAGCAATTATTGACGCTTACTCCTGGGGTAAATGGTCAAGCTATCTTTAAAGGTGATGTCGGTAAACCATATGCCTTGGAAGGTTTGACTATTAATTCTGATGTCTTAATTATTGGCGGTGATAATGCCACCCTTTCAGGCAAAGATACCGATGTTTTCCAAGCTGTAACTGTCAACGCTTTGCAAACCAAATTGTCAGGTACTGTTACCACCTTAAATGGCGATATCACGTTTAACGGGAATGTTACTCTGACTGACGATACTTTCCTCAACACGGGTGCTTTCGGTAAAGGTAATATCGCATTCAACGGCACCTTAGATAGCGAGACAGGCGAATATAACGACTTGCGGATGGTTGCCGGTACCGGGAACATTTTATTTGCTAACACTGTGGGTGCTGGAACGGGTAGAGAGTTGGGTGCAATATTAATTGAAAATGCCACAGATGTAACCGCTAATTCAACAATTGCTGCCGCCAGCTTCGCGCAACTAAGTGGTAGTGGCACTACTAATTTAGTGGGGGATATCGCAACTACCGCGCCTGCTGGTGTGAATATCGTTGCTAATAATATCCAGCTAGGCAATATCAGCACCAATGGCGGCAAAGTTAATTTAAACGGGGATATACAAGTCCGCACCAGTAATGTCACCTCAAAAGGTGGGGAAATCACCTTTAATAGCGACAGGGGGCCTATTAATACCGGATCTCTAGACTCATCTTCTGCTATTAAGGGTGGCGCGATCGCGCTTTCGAGCAACTCCGGAAGCGTACAAACTGGTAATATTACATCACGCTCTAAAACTGATGCTGGCCCAATTACGGTTATAGCGCGGGACAACATCGAGACTTTGGATCTAGACGCAGCTTCCAAAGGCACCGGTGGCGCAGTTTCTCTCACCAGCCAACAAGGATCTGTACAAAGCGGCAATATCACCTCGAAAGACGCAGAGATCACCCTTGCAGCACAAGACAACATCGCCACAGGAAACATAGACTCATCTGGTGGCACGATTTCGGCAAAAAGTCAAGATGGTGCCATTGCAACGGGAAATTTAACATCTTCTGGAAGAACCGGCGGCGGCGCAGTCACTGCAACCTCGTCGCGTAACCTCACCACTGGCAACATTGACTCGTCTTCCAAAAATGGCGCAGGCGGCGCAGTTACTCTGACAAGCCAACAGGGAACCATTACCAGCGCCAATGTAACATCAACATCCTCTGGGAAAGGCAGCGGTTCTGTCACCGCATCGGCTCCTAAGGGCATTGTAACTGCAAATATAGACACATCTTCTAGTGCTGGTACTGGGGGAGCGATCGCGCTAAACAGCGATATCGGCAACATACTTACCGGAGACTTAACATCAGCAGGAGCAGCAGGCGGCGCTGTGATTGAAGTTGATACACTGGGCGTTATAAATACTGGGATTATAGACTCTAGTTCTAGCTTGGGCAATGGCGGTAATGTCACCATATCTAATCCCCTCAAAAAACTTGACAGAACTCCGATAAATGACATTCAAGTTGTTTCCATTAACGCCCAAGGTGGAAGCGCCGGAGTAGGAGGAATTGTCACCATTACCACCGACCATTTCTTCCGCGCTACAGGCACTTTCACAGATGCTAGAAACCCATTTCCTACCAGCATTTCCACCGCCGGAGGAATTCTAGATGGTTCGATTAATATTTTCCACGGGGGCGGCACAGCTTACACTGCCTTTGTTGTAGGTGATGCTACAGAAAATGGTACTGCGGGTGCTATTAGCAGCGGCATTGGATTGATTAACACGATTTTGCCATCAAAAGAGTTTACCTCTGCTTACCGCCAAGGCAATATTCAAATTATTCCCCGCCGCCCCGGACAAAACCTACTACCTTTATCCGGAGTCGCTACAATTGGTACATCTACCAATAATGCTACTGTTGAAATTGATAAAAACGTTGGTGAAATTGAGAGAAGCCTCACGTCTGAATTTGACCAATATTTAGGTAAAACTGGTACCACTGCAATTAGAAGCCCAGGGGAAGATAGAGAAATTTTAGGCAGAATTGAAACTAAAATTGGTGTCAAATCAAGTTTCATCTATGCGACGTTTGTTCCGGCGCGGGTATCAGAAAGCTCTAACATTCAATCAGAGAAAGATAATGACCAATTAGAACTGGTAGTAGTTACCTCTAAGGGTTCCATTGTCAAGCGAATTCCCGAAGCAACGCGGGCTAAGGTACTCGCACAGGTTAAAAAATTACGCAACGAAGTAACTATCAGGGACAATGCCGAACGTAATAGTAAGAGTTATTTACCTTTTTCCCAAAAACTTCATCAGTGGTTGATTGCACCTATACAATCCGATTTAGAAAAGCAAAACATCCAGAATCTGGCATTTATCATGGATAATGGCTTGCGAAGTCTTCCCGTCGCCGCCCTCCACGATGGACAAAAGTTTCTCGTTGAAAAATACAGTGTCGGTTTGATGCCTAGTTTCAGCTTAACTGATACGGGTTATGTGGACATTCGCAACGCCAAAGTCTTAGCAATGGGAGCATCAAAATTCACCGACCAAGCTCCCTTACCTGCTGTACCCTTGGAGTTGGACATCATCACTAGGAAACTGTGGTCGGGTAAGTCTTTCCTCAACAAGGACTTCACCTTAGAGAATATCAAAGCACAGCGTCGCGAACAACAGTTCCAGATCGTCCACCTTGCTACTCATGGCGAATTTAAAGCAGGCGCACCAAGCAATTCCTACATTCAGCTGGGAAACAGCAAGCTGAGTTTGGATCAACTACCCAATTTAGACTGGAAAAAACCAGCGGTGGAATTGTTGGTTCTGAGTGCTTGTCGGATGGCGGTAGGAGATGAAGACAAGGCAGAGTTAGGATTTGCTGGGTTAGCGGTGCAAGCGGGAGTCAAGTCAGCGCTGGGTAGTCTGTGGTATGTGTCAGATGCGGGAACTTTGGGATTGATGACAGATTTCTATCAAGAGTTGAAAACAGCCCCAATTAAGGCGGAGGCGTTGCGGCGGGCGCAGGTAGCAATGCTGAAGGGAGAAGTGCGCTTGGAAGGGGGACATCTGCATACTGCTGCTGGTAAGATCCCTCTTGGTTCGGAATTAACAAAGCTGGAAGGTAAGCAGTTACAACATCCCTATTTCTGGTCTGCTTTTACGATGATTGGTAATCCTTGGTAGAAAAGGAAAATGGCTTTAAGGGTTAGTCGTAGGTTGGGTGCATCCCAGTTTTGCAAAAAAAAAATACCTGGCGATTGAAAATCGCGGCTACACAAACAAAGCCTGCCTCCGCAGGCTGAATTAAGTCCGCGCAGGCGGACGTGGTTTGTGTAGCCCCATTTCAGTCTGTGAGCGATTTGCTTTGCTTAAGAGCCTTTTGCTTTGTTTAAGACGCTACCCGCTGGGGTGTTGCTGATACGGATGTTAGGCAGCAGTATGCCCCTAGTACCGATTCCTGTTCAACTTTTTGTAGCGGAATTTCTACAATAAATTCTGTTCCTTTGCCGGGTGTTGATACACACTTTAGTTGTCCGCCGTGGCGTTCAACTACAACCTGATAGCTAATAGACAAGCCTAAACCGGTGCCTTGTCCTACGGGTTTAGTGGTAAAGAAGGGGTCAAAGATTCGTTGCTGAATTGCTTCTGGAATGCCGGGGCCATTGTCGGAAATCCGGATGATAACAGAGGAAGGAGCCAGATTTACAAGCGAAGGATTAATGAAATCAAAGTCATTTTTTATACTTCCTTGTTCATTCTTCAAGGATGTGCTGATGGTAATCTTGCTGCGATCGCGATTTATTTCTTCAGGCGATCGCTTAGAATTATATTCTTCCAGGGCATCAATCGCATTACTGATTAGATTCATAAATACCTGGTTGAGTTGCCCTGCGTAGCAATCCACCTCTGGCAAGTCGCCGTATTCTTTAATAATTTGAATGGGGGGACGGGAGCATTCTTCTTTTAAACGATGCTGCAAAATCAATATGGTATTGTCTATGCCTTCGTGAATATCAACTGGTTTTTTCTGGGCTTGATCGTGGCGGGAGAAGTTTCTTAAACTCAGTACCAAATCGCGGATGCGGTCTGCTCCCATTTTCATAGAAGCTAATAGTTTTGGTAAATCTTCAATTAGGAAGTCCAATTCAATAGCATCAGCTTCTTCTTGAATTTCTTCTGGTGGTTTTGGCAGGTATTTTTGATAGAGTTTCAATAGATTCAATAAATCTTTGGCGTATTGGCTGGCAGGTGCCAAATTTCCATAAATGAATGAAACTGGATTATTAATTTCATGGGCGACACCAGCGACTAATTGCCCTAAACTGGACATTTTTTCGCTCTGAATTAGTTGAGCTTGAGTTTGTTTCAGCTCATGCAAAGTTTGTTTTAGCTGGGTTGCTTGTTCTTTTAGCTGGGCTTCTGATTGGCGCAATGCAGCTTCAGCAGCTTTGCGTTCGACCAGTTCGGTTGACAACTGTTGAAATAGGGTTGATTGTCCAATAGCGATCGCTAGTTGCACGCTCAACTGTTTTAGCAACATCACTTCCGATTCTTGCCATTTCCGAGATTCGCTGCAATGATGAGCAATCAGCAATCCCCACAAGTGTTCCCCTTGCAAAATCGGAACCACCAAATTTGCTTTCACCTGAAACTTCGCCAGTAAATCAACGTGACATTGCTGAATACCAGCTGTGTAAATATCGTCAATTGCGCGAACTCGGCCTTGTTGGTATGGTGAAACGCAGTTTTTTGCAAAGCAGGGATCTTTGATGTTGGTTCCCAAAATTGGCATCCAATCCTCACCGACAGATTCCACCGCTACAACCCCGTCCCCATCAGGCTCCAGACGGTAAATTAGCACTCTGTCTGTCTCTAGCAAAGTTCGCACTTCCTCGACAGTAGTGTTGAGGACTTCTTCTAGATTCAGAGAAGCGCGGATGCGTTTAGCGATCGCTCCTACCAATCTTTCTCGCAAAAATTGCTGTCGCGACGCTTCCTCGGCAAGTTTGCGCTCGGTGATATCCATCACCGTTCCCATCAGTCGCACCCCCTCACCCCTCTCATCGCGCCACACGGAACCCATACTCACAACCCAGCGCACCGTGTTTTCAGGGGTGATGATGCGATATTCCGAATTTAAGTTTCCTCCCTCCTTGACGACGCGAGCCATTTCCAACGCTACGCGGTAGCAATCATCAGGATGAACGCACTTGAGATAATCCTCATAGGTTTTAGCACGGGAACCGGAAGCAATCCCAAAAAGAGATTCCACTTCTGGAGAGCCGCTTACCTCCTCAGTCCGCAGATCCCATTCCCAAACGCCCATTTTTGCCGCATTCAGAGTCAGTCGTAGTCTCGCCTCGTTTTCTCGCTCTCGCTCTTGAGCCTGCTTCCGCTCTGTAATATCCGTCTGAACCCCAATAAATTGAGTTATGCGCCCTTCATCGTCGCACACCGGAGAAATGGTCAGTTCATTCCAGAAAGGCGTTCCATCCTTCCGATAATTCTTCAGAACTACCACGCATCCTTCCCCTGTCCGCAAAGCTTGGCGAATTTGCTCAACAGCGGCTGGATCAGTATCTGGCCCTTGCAAAAATCGGCAGTTGCGTCCCAGCACTTCGGCGGCTGAATAGCCTGTTATTCGCTCAAAAGCAGGATTGCAATAGATTATCGGATTATGCGGTTGGATCGCATCGCTGATCGTAATCCCGCAACTGGTTGCTGCCATCGCTCGGTCATAAAGTCTCAGTGTCTCTTTGTCTCCTTGATGTCCTGTGAAGTCTTGAAACGCCCCAAACCTTGCTTGCTGGCTTGCCATCAGATTTTATAACCGAACGTTTACAGCATTTTTCCAAGATAAATCATAATTAAAAAAAAATTAAATATATCTATAGGTAGATCAACAAATCTCCTATCGTCGAGTTTATATTTTTGCTAATAAAAATTCCCTGATTCCTCAATCTATTGTAAACCAAATTTCAGGAATAGCCACCATTTGAGGCACTTTCTAAGAATCCGGAAATTTTTCAAAAAAAGTATAAATTTCCTTAAAAAATTATAATATATATATGAAGCTTTCATTAAGTTAAGAATGTTGCCAGCTGCAAAATGTATCCTTCCAGCTGGACAGCGCGGTGCGCGGCAGTATGTTGTGATAAAACACGGGTACGAGCGCGATCGCCTATAGCAATTCTTTCATTTTCCGGTATTTCTTGGAGATATCGCAAAATATCATCACTTCGATCTGCAATCAGAATTTCTGTGCCAAAGTCAAAGATTGTGTCGAGTCCGAAGAAGCGATCGCTAATAATCGGAGTTCCACACGCCGCCGCCTCAAATAGCCGCACACTGGGAGAATAACCAGCCCGAATCATATCAGCTCTAGTAACATTCAGCGTGAACCGCTGCGAATTATAAAACCAAAGGTGTTGAGCATGCGGCTGATGGTCGATGCGCTCAATATTATAAGTATATCTAGTTTGAATAGGCCAAGGTCAGAGATTGTGCCTCCAGAACTTGTTCCGAGTTTTTCACTCAAAAAGAGAAATTAAAGTAACTGGAGAATTTCTTTAGCGGCGCGATCGCATACTCCAACTTCCCCTAAAGAAAGACGCATCTCTTGATAGTCTGCCAAAATTTGCTCTCGGCGTTCGGAATTGAAAAGTATTTCTAAAGCAACATCCACAATATTTTCTGACGTAGCTTGTTCTTGCAGTAACTCCGGTACAATTGACCGCATCAGCACCAAATTGGGCGGCGACATAAAGGGAATAGAAAATTTAAACAGGCGGGCAATCAAGTAAGTTAATGCGCTGAGGCGATAAATAACTACCTGCGGAACATTTAATAGCGCAAGTTCTAAATTTACAGTCCCAGATTTAGTAATTGCCAAGTCAGCAGCAGCCAGCACTTGCTGCGTCTTTTCTGATACTAGAGTGGCGTTTAAATCATATTTCTGAATCGCCGCTTCTATTTTTTGCCGATAAGCTTCCAGCGACAAAGGAATCCAGAAATGAACTTGCGGTAACTTGTCCTGAATAGCTTTAGCAGCCTCAAAAATTACTGGCATCAAGTATTTTAATTCTTGAGGACGCGAGGCAGGAATTAACGCGATCGCTGTCTGTTCTGACCCAATTCCCAAAGCTTGTCGCGCCTCTTCTCTACTAGGTGCGGTAGCCATTCTATCTACCAGAGGATGCCCTACTAAAGCTACAGATGCACCTCTTTTTTGGAAATAAGTAGCTTCCCCCGGAAAAATTGCCAGTAAGCGATCGCTTATTTCGATAATTCGCTTCGTATCCTGGGGAAAAGGCGACCAAACCCAGACCTGCGGCGAAATATAATACACCACTGGCACCGATGGCAACCGACGTTTGATATAGCTACCAAAGCTCAAATTTGACCCCATGTAGTCAATTAACACTACCAAATCCGGCGGACTAGCTTGCAGATATTGTTTCGCGCGACGCTGGACTTGTAAAGTAGGCAAGACAAAAGGCAGAGATTCCAAAAGCCCCATTGAACCAATGCCGCTGGTATTTGCCAGCATGGTGGCACCAGTAGCCGCCATGCGATCGCCTCCCAAGGCAACAATGTCTAACTTTATACCAGCAGCAGCAGCTTGCCGATAAAGTCCTTCAATCAGCAGCGCCCCCTGCAAATCCCCAGAAACTTCGCCAGTGCTAATAAATATACGCATTAATTTAGTAATTGCTAATTGAATGATTGCTAATTTATTACCATTAGCTATTAGCCATTAGCCATTAACCTTTTCCAGGAATTGGCCCTCGCCGTCCTTCAGATTGAGAAAGTTGCAAAAAGCTACGCAGGTGCTGTAAATGTTCGTTATCTGGGAGTAAATCCAGCTGTTCTAAAGCTTCAGTTAGGGGTAATCCTGAACGGTAGAGAATCCGGAAAGCTTTCTTTAAGTATCCCAACTCAGTCATGCTTAAACCTGCGCGTTTAATGCCAACCAAATTGAGACTTCGCACTCGTGACGGGCTTCCTTCTACCAACATATAAGGTGGTACATCCCGGTCAATGCGACTCATCCCACCAAGCATTGCCATTCGTCCGACGCGAACAAATTGATGAATACCTACAGCACCACCAATCACCGCCCGCGACTCAATATGGACGTGTCCAGCCATTGCTAAAGCATTGGAAATTATGACGCTATCTTCAATTACGCAATTATGAGCCACGTGGACATAAGCCATTAACAAATTGCCATTGCCAATTACTGTGGCTTCACCTGCGCCAGTTGCCCGATTAATTGTGACATACTCCCGAATAGTGTTTCTGTCGCCAATTTTTACCCAACTGGCTGCACCTTGATACTTGAGGTCTTGGGGTTCTAAGCCAATTGCCGCCCCAGGAAAAATTTTATTTTGGGAGCCAATTTCTGTTAGCCCATCTAACACCACATGAGCGCCAATTACGGTGTCAGAGCCTACCTTTACTTGCTCCCCAATTACCGCATAAGCACCAACTTGGACACTAGGGTGTAGTTGGGCATCAGGGTGAATTACAGCAGTGGGATGAATTAGTGTTTTCATAAAAAGTAAAAAGAAAAAAGTAAAAAGAAAAAAGGAAAAGGTTCTTTCTTTTGCCTTTTACCTTTTTACTTTTGCTTTTGTTTTAGTCCACAAGGGAAAACATTAGCTCGCCTTCGGTAACTAATTGACCGTTAACTTCGGCACGAGCTTGCATCTTTCCAAAACGACGACGCTTGACACACAGCAGTTCCGCTGTCATCACTAGCTGGTCGCCCGGTACTACAGGACGACGGAAGCGGACTTTATCAATTCCTGCGAACATAAATAAGCCGCTTTCAATATCTGGTAGTTGGGTTAATACTATACCGCCTACTTGCGCCATTGCTTCCACAATTAGCACTCCCGGCATAATAGGGCGGCCTGGAAAATGTCCTTGAAAATGGGGTTCGTTGAAGCTGACGTTTTTTATGCCTACAGCCTTTTTTCCAGGTACGTAGTCGATAATCCGATCCACTAAGGCAAAGGGATACCGATGAGGCAGCAGTTTGTGAATTTCTTCGAGTGTGAAGACGGTTTGATGAGCCGAGACGCGATCGCTATTTTCTACTTTCTCAGCATCTTCTTTATTCTCGGTCGCCGCCGTAGCAGATGTATCAGCGGTATTGGCATCAATCAGTGTGGACATGAGCAAATTTTTAATCGGGGCTAAGGGCAGTAGAGGAGTGAGTGTAAGCGCAATTACCTATCATCCCATAGGTATGTTTCACCAACCCAGCTGCGTTGTGAGTTAAATTGCATCTTCAGCCCTTAACATTCATTTTTTGGGCTAGCTGCTGGGCGAGTTGGATGTGTAGGTTATGGCTAGCTTTGTAAGCCAGGATATGCGCTACAGGAAAATCTCCCAGTAAACTTAAATCCCCTACTAAGTCTAAAAGTTTATGACGTGCTGGCTCATTTGAAAATCTCAAAGGAGGATTAATCCAACCTTGAGAACCGCAAACCAGCGCATTGTCTAGACTTCCGCCTTTTATTAAACCTGCGGTTTGCAGTTGCTCAATTTGGTGAGCGAGTCCAAAAGTGCGGGCGGGCGCGATCGCTTGAGCAAAACTTTCCTGCGCTGGACACCAGCTGTGCCACTGATTACCAATCGCTGCTAAATCAAAATCAATCCCGTAGGAAAATCGGGTCAAGGGTGCTGGCAGTGCCGCAACAAAGGCATCGCCATCATACACCCAAACAGGTTCTTGAAGGATAAAGGAGGAATCTGGACTTGATCCAAATGGAACAACTCCCACTTGGCTAATCGCTTTCACCCACTCCAGCGCCGATCCATCCAACAGCGGTACTTCCGGGCCATCAATCTCAATTCGAGCATTATCAACACCGCTACCCGCTAAAGCACACAGCAGGTGTTCCACTGTCCGGACACGGGCTGAACCCTCACCCAGTTCTGTTGACAGAGTGGTAGAGACTACCGCCTTCACCCGTGCGGGAATTTGCGGGGAATCTGGGAGATCCACCCGTACAAAGTAGCGCCCCTCTCCCGCCTCTGCTGGTAGCACCCGGACATGAGTCACGACACCGCTGTGTAGACCGATACCAGACAGTTCAAAAGATGCCCCTAGAGTTTGTTGCTTGTCCGTTGTCATTTCTCGATTGTCCGTTGTTAATTGAAGGATGACTAATGGCTAATTGTTTAAGAGCCATTAGCCATTAGCCATTAGCCATTAGCCAACATTAAAATCTCTCCCCAATCCCAAAGTGGAGACGACTGCCACCTTCATTATTAAAACCGTAGTCGATTCTAATCGGCCCGAGGGGAGATTGCACCCGGACACCAAGACCGGCACCAATACCGCTTCCCGGCTTATCCCGCACTCCAGCGGGGTCTCCAGGGACGCTACCACCCGTACCCAAGTCAGTACCTATATCGACAAACAGAGCGCCGCCGACAATCGAGAAAATGGGGAATCGATATTCTGCCGTTGCTTGGATAAAACTGCGACCGCTGCCAACATCCCCTTCTTCAAAACCCCGCACAGAGTTACTACCGCCGAGGGAAAAAGCTTCATAGGGAGGTAAATCGCCGATTGCTGTCCCCGCTTGAACGTTAAAAGCGAGAGCTTGTGCGCCTTGGGCAAAGTTAGTGTATTTAACTGGAATGTAGTAGCTGTAGCTACCCCGCAGACGATTTAGGAAGATGTTGCCGAGTCCTACAGGGATAGTCTGCTCAACGCCTAACCGCAGCAGCGACCCAGCGGTGGGTTGCAGAGGGTTATTGCGGCGATCGCGTATTAATCCCAGCTGAACGCTAAATATGTCGTCTTTGCCTTCTCCACTAAAGCTCAGGTCGTTGCCTAGTTCATCCTCTGGGCTAAGGTCGCCATCGGAATCGCGGACCGAAACCCGTTGATACTGCAAGCCCAAACTGCCTACCCATTCAGAAGTGGCAAGAGGATTTCTGTTTAGAGGACGAGTAAAGGTGACACCGCCGCCGAGTCTTAGAATGCGCGGGCGATCGCCATTTGGCAATTCAATATCGTTTTCACCGCCATCAAAAATCAGCGAAATCGACCGCCGTCTGAACCCATTAACAGTGTAGGAAGTGCGGTAGGGATCGCCAGCAATCCAAGGATCTGTGAAGTTGACATCAAACAACACCTCCCGTTGACCTACCTGCAACTCTGCCCCCAGTTTCTGGTTATTGCCGCCCAGATTTTGTTCTTGATAGCTGATCGTGCCAAATAACCCGCTAGCGGAACTAATACCTGCACCTGCTGCGATAGATCCGGTATTCTTTTCAATTACGTCCACATTGACAACGACTCGGCGCGGATCTTTACCGGGAGCAAACGAAAGCCGCACATCTTCAAAGATGCCTAAGCGAAAGACTCGTCGCAGATCCTGTTCCGCAGTCCTCCGGTTAAAAACCTCCCCAGCTTCTAACTCCAGCTCTCGCGTAATAATAAATTCGCGGGTACGACCCCGGATAGGGCCCCCTTCCTCGTTAGTTGTCTCACCTTCCTTGTTGATATAGCGGACTTGTATATCTTCAATTAGCCCTTCTGCTACATCTAGACGTACCGTGCCATCTTCGCCAATCTGGGGTGCGGCAACCACCTGTGCTAGGTCATAGCCGTTTTCTTTGTACCACTGGTTTAATCTCTTAACAGCTTCTTGAAAGCGGCGGAGGTTAAGGGTGGTGCCATACTGAGGCCCAAAGATGTCATCTATAACTTTTTGGGGTACGGCACGACTGGGTTGTTCGGCAGGCACAGGAGTAACTACCACGCTTCGCAGCACCGGGTTAGGCTCCACCAAAAAGGTGACGCGCACGCCCAAAGGTGTATCCTCTGGCTCTACTGTGACGTTCCTGAAAAAGCCTGTGGCGTAGATGGCATTCACATCTTCCTGTAACTGGCTGCGGCTGGCAGTCCGTCCAGGGCGGGTGCTAATTGCCTCATAGACTTCGTTTTCCAGTTCTCCTTCAACGCCGCTAACTACGACTTCGCCAACCAGCACTCGCGCTTCTGGCACATCAGGGTCGGGGGCTGGCGCTGGCGCAGGAGAAGGTTGAATATTTTCAGGGGTGGGAGCAGGTTCCACAGTTGGTGGGGGCGTAGGCACATCAATACTTGGCTGTGAGGGCGCTCCTGGGGTGAGATCGAATTCAATTCGATTCGGTGTCTCTTGTTGTGGTAACGATTCGGTGCCTCGTTCTGGAGTCACTGGCTCTGTTGCAGGCGTGGGGGCTGGGTTTGGGGTTATAGGAGTTTGGCTGAGTACGGGCAATTTCTGGGGCGACTCAACAGCTCCCATCGTCTCTGGGGGGCTTACGGGGACTATTACATTGCCAACAGGTTGAGAAACAGCAGCATCACTATTAACTGCTGTCTGATCTGGAGGGCTTACGGTCGCTATGACATTGCCAACAGGTTGAGAAACAGCGCCAAGTGTTGTGGTGCCAACAGCAGCATCACTATTAACTGCTGTCTGAGTTTTGACATAATCAGCCCACAAAGCAGCTGCTTCGGGAGCTTCCGCCGTAGAGTTTACAGTTTCTGCCCTAGCAGGGAATGATAAACCAAAGGCAGATGAGGCAGAAAAAACCGCCAATAAGAAAGGAGATAAGCGCATTTGATTACCTTTTTTTGACACTTCCACACACCATGTAAACAATTTGTCTTTAGTCCTTCGTCACTAGCTAATCGCTATTTTCTACTTGTCTCTTGAACTCTCTTGAGAACTTGCTGGTAGGCATCTTCCACCTGCCCTAAGTCGCGGCGGAACCGATCTTTATCCAGCACCCGCCGATCAGGATCTTCTTCAGACTCGTCCCAAAGACGGCAGGTGTCGGGGCTGATTTCATCTCCCAGTCGCAGCTGCTGCTGTTGGTCAATGCCAAACTCTAGTTTGAAGTCCACTAGGGTAATCCGAGACTTGTGGAAAAAGTCTGTGAGGATTTCGTTGATTCGCAAGGCAGTGGACTGTAATTGGTCGAGCTGTTCTGGTGTTGCTAAAGACAATAATAAGAGGCGATCGCGTGTCAACAAAGGATCTCCCAAATCGTCATTTTTAAAATAAAATTCCACCAGCGGATAAGGTAAAACTTTACCTACTGGTAATCCTGTCTGTTGACATAGACTTCCCGCAGCAATGTTCCTGACTACGACTTCTAACGGCACAATTTTCAGCGCCTGAACGCGCATTTGGTTGGGTGCCGGAGTATCAATGTAGTGGGTGGGTATGCCTGATGCTTCCAAAAGCTGGAACAAATGACTAGAGATAGTACAGTTAATCTCTCCTTTGCCAACGATCTGACCCCGCTTTTTGGCATTAAAGGCAGTAGCATCGTCTTTGAAGTGAGCTAGCAGAATATTCGGATCGTCTGTGGCATAGAGAATTTTGGCTTTGCCTTCGTAGAGGCTTATGTGTTGGGCAGACATGGAGAGTAGTTGTTTGTGTTGATGGATCGCCTTGGCAGCACACAAGATTTTAATCCCTTAGGAGCCGCATAGTGTAAACAGATGGGCAGATGGGATTAACTGGCACGTTTTAGATTAACTCTTGGTTAAATTTGGGTTAAAATTTTATTAAGTCGATGATACTGTTTTATCTAAAGATCGCCTATAAAAGCTAGGCGGGGCGGCAAAACTTGAACCCAAAGTAACCAAAATCAACCGTGTATCCGAGTAGGGGGGAGCGATCGCTGGTCAAGGTGATGGGGGGAATGTCTGCCTGATCTAAACTTGCTTTTTAAGTCGTGGCGAAGAAAAAGTGAACCGTAGGTTAGTTTGTGAGGTAGAAAGTTAGATAGTTTATGCTTAGGAGTTAGCTATGGCAGACCGCTCTGATTTTTTGTATCCAAGAAGTCGTTACTACGGTCAGGTGAAGCCGGAGAATTTGGTTTTCAACGCTAACCTACAAGAATTTTCTCAAAAGGTGAACTACATCTGCAACTTAGAAACTTCGGGCAAAATCTCACCTACAGATGCCTACGAACAGATTAAGAATCTCTGGAAACAGTTGAAACAAACAAAAAAGCAACTGGGAATTGGTGAAGACCCCTTCCAGAACAGCGACGAAAACCCAGCGGATTCTTAGGTTTTTATCAGCGGTCAGTAGTCAGCAGGTAATAACTAATGAATAATTACTACTTACTTGCCATTGTGTGGACTCCATCCCAAGCATCTGAAGGTGGGTTGTCAAGGTAGTTTCTACACCGTTCCAGGTGAACTTTGACTGCCTGATCGTTAGGGTTTAGGCGGTAGGCATCATCAAAGAGGTTAATTGCTTTTTGGAAGTGCCTATTGATATAGGCTTGACGCCCATACTCGTAGAGATCCAAAAACTTTTTCGTAGAGTCGTTGAGAGGTTCTCGATAGTCACCTATCAATTCGTAGATACTGACGGCGGTATTTTTCCCTTTGACGCGGATTTTGTCTAGTTCTCGGACTAAGATGCGATCGCGACACAAGTTGTAGGTAAACTCGCTCAAGATAATATCGCAGCCATACTCCTTAGTAACGCTTTCCAGGCGAGAACTTAGGTTAACTCCATCCCCAATCACTGTATAGTCCATTCGTTTGTGAGAACCGATGTTGCCAGAAACAACCTCACCCGAACTAATTCCAATCCCTATGTGAATCTGTGGCTGGTTGTCAAAAAAGCGACGCCTATTAAATTCGGATAGACGGCGACGCATATCCAATGCTGATTGGATAGCCATCCAAGCATGATTTTCCGCTAGTGGCAGAGGTGCGCCAAACACCGCCATCAAAGCATCGCCGATAAACTTATCTAAGGTGCCTTCGTGGTTAAAGACTGCCTCAACCATTGTTTCAAAATACTGATTTAGCAGCGAAACCACTTCCGACGCACCCAAATTTTCCGTTAGGGTGGTGTAGCCGCGAATATCGGAAAATAAAATTGTTACATCTTTACGTTCGCTCAACATCAGGGCATTGTCGCCCAGTGCCATAACTTGTTCTGCCACCCTTGGGGTCATATAGCGGTACAGAGTGTTCTTCATCCGCTTTTCGTGGCTAATATCTTCCAACACCACCAAACCGCCTCTTACGCCTCCTTCGGGGTTGGTAAGAGGATTAACAGTAAGATTGGTACTGCGTTCAATTTCTTGAACTTGATCGACACTGAGAACCCAGTCGGCAGGAATCAGTGGATCATTCCAGGGAATATATAATTTTGGATTGATGCGATCGCGTAGCGCCAAAATATAAGCCTCAGTTTGTCCTCCCTCAGCATTACAGCCTACTTCTGAATTCAAAGTTTCTCCTGCTGAAAGCTGACACTTGGCGCATTTCGCCTGTGCAGGCACTTCATTAGCTGACTGTTGACTCTTTGGTAAATACAAGCCAATTGTCAGGCTTTGTTCTGGCACATAATGCTTAGCGCCAGTTTTCAGACTATCCTGAAGCCGGAACTTGAGATTTTCAATCGGCACCACATCCCAGACGTAGCGCCCCACCAGTTTCTGTTCCCACAAATTTTTGTTGCATTTCCCCACAGCTTCCTTAATAGGGCAACCCAACAACTCCAGCGCCGCTTCATTAATCATCACAATTTGCCCCTGCATATCTGTGGATATCACAGCATCCGAGAGACTTTGCAGGATGTCTTTCTGATACTGCTTTTCCACCAAGACATTCTCGAAGAGTTTGGCGTTTTCCAAGGCAATTCCCGCCTGGATGTTAAACGCCTGCATAAACTCTTCGTCGGAACTAGTAAAACTGCCAGGGTGCTTATTAATCAGCTGCGTCACGCCAATTAATTCATTAGCTGAATTAAACACTGGCATACAGAGAATATTGCGCGTTAAATAACCCGTCCGCTTGTCGGCGCTGGGGTCAAAACGCGGATCTTTGTAAGCATCAGCGATATTCAGCGCCTGACGAGTAGAGGCAACGTATCCGGCAATCCCTTTATTGGAAGGAATCCGTATCGGTATGATCTCTGTGCCATCCTTGTTGGGGACTTTCGTCCAGAGTTCTCCTGTTTCTTTGCTCAGCATAAACAGGGTACTGCGGTCTGCCTTCATCAGATCCCGCGCTTGCTCCATCACATAGCGCAGTGTGGCTTCTAAGTCAAGACTCTGACCCAGATATGTTGTTGCCCGTAACAGTGCAGCTGCTCCCCGTTGCTTACGAGCCGCCACATAAAAAGATTGGCAGCTTTCCAAGATAATCCCGATGGAGGCGGCAAAGTCACGGAATCCTTGCTCATCCTCGGTTGTAAATGGGGAATCTCCAGCTTTATTCAACAGCTGAACTACAGCTACAATCTGGTTTTTGCTGCTATAAATCGGCATACATAGCAGATTGTGGGTGCGGTAGCCGGGTCGTTCGTCAACTTCTTTGTTAAATAGCGGGTGGCTATAAGCGTCGGTGATGTTGAGAGTTTCACCCGTGGTAGCTACCTGACCGGCAATACCGACATTAATGGGAATGCGAATTTCTTTAGTGGCTCTCCCGTTGTCGGTTTCGGGAATTTTCGACCAAAGTTGGTTTTTTTCTTCGTCAACTAAAAATATTGTAGTTCTGTCTGCTTGCAGAATTTGACCCATTTTTAGGGTGAAAGCGTCCATGACCTGCTCTAGCATGGATTCCAGAGCTTCGTTGTTGATCATGTCGATCGCCCGCAGAAACTGCTGAAATTCAGCGGTAATAAAGTCAAGCAAGCAGATAAACTCACCAAACGATAGCTCCTTGACACGCGATGTCAAGACGCTAGTACGATTAAGGGTGAGCTGAGAGAGAGTCGCCAGAACGCTGCCAGTATTGGAGAGTGTCATGGGGAGGAGCAAGTGCCAGCTATGGTGTTAGCTATAAGGTGGTAGGACTGAGCCATTAGCTGTTTTTAGTAAGTAGCTGGTAAAAATCAACGTCAAATGAACATTAAGCGATAAAAATCTTGTATGGAGTCTATGTAGCCTCTATACGGGGAAAAAGGGTTTTTGGATCTCAGATGGTTTTTGCCCACTTACTTACTTATGTAGTCGCTATTGGCTAAATTCTTTTTTTCGCACCTATTAACCTAATTTAACCTCGGTTACGATAAATGCTCATCAGTAGTTCTTAGTATTTAGCCATTAGTCTGTAGCCAGTTGTCAGTTATCCATGACTAATGACTGCTTTGTAGTAATTTTGTAGCTGACGGGTGGCAGCTGCCCAGCCCCAGCGTTCAGCTTCTTTCCGGGCATTTTGCCGGAGGGTTTCTCGTTCTTGTTGATGAGCCAGCAGGCGTATGGTAGCTGCGATCGCGCCTTCTTCATCAGCTGGGTCAAATAAATATCCGTTGACTCCATCTGTCACGATGTCGGGAATCCCCCCAGAACGTGCGGCGACGACGGGACACCCAGCTGCCATTGCCTCCAGAAGCACTAATCCCAACGTTTCTGTGCGTGAGGGGAATATAAAGGCATCAGCTGAGGCAAAGGCACTGGCGAGGTCTACGCCTGTGAGATAGCCAACAAAATTGGTGGGTGTACCAGCGAAGTATTTTTCTAAGGCTTGCCGATGGGGCCCATCCCCAACTAAGGCGAGGCGGGCGTTGGGAATTGCTTCTAAAACTGGTTTAATGCGGTCAATTTCTTTTTCTGCACCAAGACGACCTACGTAAAGCAGCAAGGGGCTGTCTGGATGACCTTGGGTTAAACGCCTACGCATTTCCTGGCTTGCTAGATGCGGTTGAAACAGCTCTGTATCCACTCCCCGTTGCCACAAATCCACCCGCTCGATGCCGTGACTTGTAAGTTCCTGCATCATCGCTGTGGAGGTGCAGAGATTTAATCGGGCTTGGTTGTGAGCTGATTTCAGAAATTCCCACAATAAGCCTTCTAGGATTCCCCAGCCGTAGTGGTGGAGGTATTGGGGCAGATGAGTATGGTAAGACGCTACCAAGGGTACTCGCATCGTCTTGGCGTAATATATCCCCGCTAACCCCAAAATTGCGGGGTTGACGACATGAATTGTATCTGGCTGAAACTTTTCTAGCTCATACCCTATTGCTGGGCGTGGCAAAGCCATTTTCAACTCTGGATACCAAGGCAAGGGGAAGCCAGAGACTCCGTAGATTCTGGCTCCCTTGTATTCTGTCAACCCCCCATCTGGGGAAAATATCAATACTTGGTCGCCGTTGCGCTGTAAGTGTTCAACGGTGTGGCGCAGGCGCGTCACTATGCCGTCAACCTTGGGCAAAAAGGTTTCGGTGAAAAGAGCGATTCGCATAATTTGCTAATGGCTAATGGCTAATGGCTAACGGCTAATGGCTAAGGGAACAATTAGCTATTAGCTATTAGCTATTAGCTATTAGCAACTGACTATCTGTGCCAAGAAACTTTGGGCAGAATTTGGTTTTTATCGACGCGGTTCTGGTATTTGACAGCAAAGTTGAGCAGTGAGTCCAGCAGTGCTTCGGAGAGAAAATGGGGTTGTAAGCCTAGATCGAGTAGGTTGGTGTTTATGGCGTTGAAGTAGTGTTCTTCCTTCTCAACTCTGGGGTTGTCGAGGTTATTAATTTCGACATTGAGTCCCAAGCTATTGCCAGCTTTTTTCACCATTCCGGCTAAGTCGGCGATGCTGAATAGTTCGGTGAACTGGTTGAAAACGCGAAACTCGCCTGGTTGGGCAGGATTTGCGATCGCTATTTCAATACATCGCACTGTATCCCGAATATCCAAAAAGCCTCTCGTCTGTCCGCCCTTACCATACACCGTCAGCGGATGACCAATTGCCGCCTGAATACAGAAGCGGTTCAGCGCCGTGCCAAACACACCGTCGTAATCCAAACGGTTAATCAACAACTCATCCATGCCAGTTTCTTCCGTCAAAACGCCGTAAACAACGCCTTGATTCAAGTCTGTAGCGCGTAGCCCCCAAATCCGGCAAGCAAAGTGGATATTATGGCTGTCGTGGACTTTGCTGAGGTGATACATTGATCCGGGCTGCTTTGGATACGGCAAAGTATCTTTGCGCCCGTTATGCTCAATGGTGATATAACCTTCTTCGATATCAATGTTAGGAGTACCGTACTCGCCCATTGTCCCCAGCTTCACTAAGTGGCAGTCGGGGAAATCTTCCTTGATCGCGTACAGGATATTCAGCGTCCCGACCACATTGTTAACCTGGGTCATTACGGCGTGTTCCCGGTCAATCATCGAGAAAGGTGCCGAACGCTGTTCGCCAAAATGCACGATTGCCTCTGGTTCAAACTGGTGCAGCGCTTTCGAGAGGAAATCGTAGTTGGTGATATCGCCAATAAACAAGTCAATGGATTTGCCAGTGAGGTCGCGCCAGCGCTGAATACGTTGCTGTATCGGTGCAATTGGGGTCAGGGTATCTGCGCCCAGTTGTGCATCCCAATGCCGCCGCACTAGGCTATCCAGAATCCCGACTTCGTAACCACGATTGGAAAGATAGAGTGCGGTTCCCCAACCGCAATAGCCGTCACCGCCAATAACCAAGACTTTCATACTGGTTCATTAAATCTCGCTTGCCAATACTCGGTAAATTTACCAGGTTTGGGGCCACTCTAGACCATCGAAGTGAATTACTTTCGAGCGATCGCGTAGTACACCATACCTAAGTTTGTAGTAGCTGGATTCTTTCTCCTCTATCCTTCTGCCTTCGTCATCATTCTTTGGGCAGAAAGGTTAGTCCCTGTAATGGCGACAATGGGATTTAGTTGGAGTATTTCCACTTGCTGCATGGATTGAAGGTTGGAATCTCCAACTTTGTAACCCTTCAAACCTTGACTTCATCGGCGAAACTTGCCCAACGGACGAAGTGAAACGGGCCTGCGACTGAACCCCAAATATGCTCATCGGTTTGGGGGTCGCGTCCCCGGTCAAGGCTGATAAATTTGGTGTCGTCAATCTCGAAGGTGCTGTCAAGATAGGTGTTTTGACCTTTGCGAACCACGATGCAAGCTTTACCGGGTTCGACGTGACCTTTGAAGCTGCTGCCCGTCCACTCAACTATCATGTTGCAACCGGGTAATTTCTCCAGATTTTCTGCTTTCAGGGTTTGCAGGCGGTTTAAATCGCGGGAAGCACCGTAGAACTGTTCTTCTGGCTTAACGGTGTAGTTTTCGATTTCGATGCGATCGCCTACTGCAATCAACTTTAAAACCCGCAGCCGATACGGGTCATTAATCATATAGTCATAAGCTTGTTCGACAATTAAACTCACGCCTGAGAGCAGTTCTAGAGGCAAAGGGCGCATACAGACGCGAATATGGGCAAAAAAGGGCGGATTCTCAAAAGCTTGTGCTTGATTGCTGAAGTCGGCTGCCATCAAGCGAGCTAAGGTGGCAATATCAGTAGAATGGGTCATTGTTTATAAAAAGGCAGATATTTAGTAGCGATCCCCTTATTTTAAAACGAGCGATCACCTCTATTGAAGGTTTGCGAACTATGAATTCTCTAGAACGAATGCAGTTGTCTTTGAGTGGGCTTTCAGTCGGAGACGCACTTGGGCAAAGGTTTTTTGGGGTTGGAGAACAGCTGAACGAGCGAATACAACAGCGTCAGGTTCCCCCTAGGCTCTGGCGCTACACTGACGATACCGAGATGGCACTCTCTATTGTTGAGACGTTGTGGCGTTACGGGCGGATCGATCCCGATGTCCTAGCCCAATCGTTTGCCGAACGGTACAACCCTTCGCGTGGCTACGGTGCTGGGGCGCAGCAGCTGTTAACCAGGCTTCAATGGGGAGCAGACTGGCGAGTTGAGGCTTTACAGATGTTCGGGGGAAGCGGTTCGTATGGCAATGGTGCGGCGATGAGAGTAGCACCTTTGGGCGCTTACTTTGCTGACGATTTAGCCGCGGTGCGCGAAAATGCGATGCTCTCGGCGCAACCAACGCACGCTCATCCAGAGGGCATTGCTGGGGCTGTTGCTGTCGCTGTTGCGGCTGCACTTGCCTTTCAGGTGAGTGCAGGTGAGTCTATGCAGCCTGTACAATTTCTAGGACTTGTTGCCGAAAACGTTCCTGAAAGCGAAACTCGTAGCGGCATTAAGCAAGCAGCAGCGATTTACACCACATCTCCATCGGTGGTAGCACAACAACTGGGTTCGGGATACAAAATTTCCGCTCAAGATACAATACCTTTTGCCCTCTGGTGTGCTGCCCATCATCTGGAAGATTACCAGGAAGCTTTCTGGGCGACCCTGAGCGGTTTAGGAGATATGGATACAAATTGCGCCATTGTGGGCGGTATCGTCGCCCTCTCCGCACGCCAACGAGGAATACCCGCCGACTGGATTGAGTCGCGGGAGCCTTTTCCTGATGATTTTTTAAGGGTTTTGGCAGACGAAAGTCATTAAAAGTGCAAAATTAAAAAGAATCTGTCTTTTTAATTTTTTACTTGTTCTTGTAGTGGTGGACATACAGATTTATAGAAGTCCTCCATGATACTTCCGGGTTGAATTTGCATTTCTAGCAATTTGTCTTCTTTGCCTATATCGTTTTCAGAAACGATGCGACCATTTGGATCGAAACGAATCGACCGCCGCCAGCGGAATAAGCCTTTTTTACAGTTTATAGAATGATAATTATCTACTCCAAAAGCGCCGTCAGGTTGAGGATTTGTAAAGAGGTTACGCCGCCAGAATTCTACAATATCCCCCTTCCTAACTATGCGCTCCGGGTCGATATATATGGGGGCGTTGTCGGGTGCTTTGCTGACTTCCATCCAAGATGCGATCGCGCTCAAACTACCATTGATGGCGATGAAGCTTATCCCGGATACTAGAGCTATGCGCGACAGTTGAAGTTTTAGCAGCTTATTCATTGGCTTACAAAAATTATTCCTAATCTATCGGAAATGCTTGATTTGGTTGAAAAGGAAAAAGAAACGAATTAATAATTATTTCTTTTTCCTTTAACTGACCCCTTTTTCAGGTGAGTTGGGGGAAGCACCTTTTATTTTTCAACGCCCATTTTTAAGACGAAACAAAAAAAACTTAGTTACTTGCTCAGGTTGGAAATTATCATCGCTAACCAGAAGTAAACTTTGGCTGCCATCAGGTAAACGAGGGCCAAAAGTCATCCCTTCAAAGTTTGCTAAAGCAACACCCAATTCATCCAAGTTCAACAGTAACTTTTTCTTGACTGGGTTAATTCCACTAACCTCACCCTTGAGGCTGGGAACACGAGAAATATCAGTAGCTCCGCCAGTTGCTGCTTGATAAATCCGCACGCTGAAACCTAATAAACTCAAAGAACGTTCTAAACTGAGAAAATGCCCACCCGTATCCACAGCTAATAACTCCGCCAAGCCATCTTTTAATGCCGCACTGGGAGGAGGTTCCATTTGATATAAATGTTCGGCAATTACCAGCGGAGGCCCATCGGTGATTAAATAGTGCAGTAAACGACATTTGGCTCCCTGGTTAGAATTAGCTGGTTCTTTATCCTGCATCAAAGATGACTCTGTAGCTGTAAATAAGCGAATTGCTTCTCCTTTAGCGGGAATAGTACCGAAGGGACTAAGGGTGAGTGATTCAAATCCTAAGTTATTTTGAGTGCCAGTTGTTGCGTCTTTATTTGATTTTGTAGCATCAACAAGATAACGCTCTGGGATAGGCAAAGTTTGCCGTAGCCGTCCGGTTTCTAAGTCAAATTCGCCTACAACGGGGGAAACGCCATTAGGGGGAATGCCTTCGCTAGCGATAAATACGGATTTTTGGGGAGTAATGGCAATTCCTTCAGTATCCAGGGTGCCTTTAGGATAAGTTTTTCCTTGCTCGTCGGTAAGAAAGGTAACGTCTTCAACTTCTACTTTCTGAAGGCTGATCTGGCGATCGCTATCATCATTTAAAATTAGCTTCAGCGTGTAGAATCGGGCGGGAGCAAACGTGCCGCGGTCATCGGAAATGGCATAGAAACGGTTTTGCTGTCGGTCGTAGGTCAGCCCTGATAAGCCCCCAACGGGTGTATCCTTAAATTTCATCTTGGGCAGCTGGTACTCTCCCAAAAAATCTAGGGATAGATCGAGAAACACCCGATCTCGTGCCACCCCTGGCTGGATGCCACAGGAAGTGAGAAAAATTAAGAATGCGATCGCTATGCCCAAAAGCCTTGGTAGCAACCTAAATTTGCTCCGGTTCACCGACTCCCTCCTAAACTTGACTGTTCATCTGGAAACTCTGGTTTTACTGTAACAGTCGAAAAACTATGAAGTATAAAGTATCAAATATTATCTTGTATCTAATATGCAGAAGTTGATGGCTCAGGTGTGGTATAAGCAGCGTCCCTCAAAAGCACTCTTTTTAGGAATTACCGCTTTGTTCCTGCTGTGTTCGGGTTCTGTCGGTTGGGCAGCTGATGATGATAAACCCAAAATCAACCCCCTGGAAATAACGACACCCGATCCCCTGTTGCCTTCTCCACCAGTAGAGCGTCCCGCCACCCCCCAAGAAATCCGCCTATTGAGAGAGGCTTTGGATGATTTAAACACCCAGGCAACTGAACAGCTAAAAGCAGGCAATGCACCAGCAGCTTTTGAAATTTGGTATCGGGAACTGCGCTTGCGGCGATCGCTTGGTACCGTCGAAGAGGTGCAAGCATTGGGACGGATTGGCGATATTGCCTGGACGAATAATCAAAAAGCTGATTTGCAAATCATCACCCAGCGTCTGCAAACGATTCGGGCTGAGGCGTTAGGAAAGCCGATCCGTAAAAACGAGAAGCGTCCTTTGGGAACAGCAGATGTTCCTGCTACCGTAACTGATGTCACACCAGAAAATGCGGAGCTTTTGCAAGCTTTGGGTCAAGCTTACCAGCAAATTCGCTTACCTGGGGAAGCTGTGGAGATTTATCAACTAATTTTAGCTGATGCTCGTCAGCGCCAAGATATTGCGACAGAAGAAGCAACGCTGAAGACAATTGCCCAAGGGCACATGAGTTGGTTTGATTATCCCAAAGCGGCGGCAGCTTATGAGGAGTTGCTGGTTTTGGCGAGTCAAAAAGGCGATCGCGTTAGCGAAGTCGTTTATCTACAACAACTGGCGTATATTTACGATAAGGTAAAGCAACCGGAAAATTCTCTCAAGTTTAAGCAACAGCTTTTGCAAAACTACCTCAGCGATCCGCAAGCTGCAAATCAAATACCAGCGATTAAGATAGCGATCGCCGACGACTATCAAGCCCTCAACCCACCAAACCCAGACGCGGCAAGCCAAAACTATCAGGAAGCCTATAATCTAGCATGGACTTTGCAACAGTTTGCCTCTGCCAGCGAAGCCTTGAAAAAACTAGGCGATCTCTACCGAAATTATAAAAAGCCGGAATTTGCTTTGCAGGTTTATCAAGTTTTATTGAAAGTAGATCAGCAGTCGTACAATTACTACAACTTGATGAATACCTACGACCAAATGGGACAAATTTATTTGGAACGTGGGGACATGGAGCAAGCCAAGACAGCATTTCAACAGGGGCTGGAATTAGCCAAGTCTTTGAAATATCAAGAAAATTATTTTGTTACTCAGATTGAACGAGTGACTAAGCAAGATTAGCAGAATAGCGCCTGCCCAGACGTAAGAGAAAGCGCGATCGCTTAATAACGAATCCGAGGATCGATATAGGCATTAATGATGTCAATCAAAATGCTGGCAAATACCACAATTGAGGCAAAAAATATCATGATGCCTTGAACTGTGGGGTAATCTCGTAAAGAAATTGCCTCATACAAACGATTACCTAATCCGGGCCAAGAGAAGGTAACTTCTGTTAAAACGGCACCGCCTAGCAAAGCAGCAAGAGTTAACCCCAGGACGGTAATCACGGGAATCATGGCATTTTTCAAGGCGTGGGCAAAGAGAATCCGCCTTTCGGGAATGCCTCTGGCTCTTGCGGCTTCTACGTAATCTGCTTTCAAAGTTTGCTTCAAATTTACTCGCACAATCCGCTCAAAAATCCCGCTGAGGAGGATTCCTAGTGTCAGGCTAGGGAGGGCAAGATGATGTAAAGCGATGAAAAATTGGCTGAAGTTACCGCTTAAGAGGCTGTCAATGGTGTAAAGACCTGTGATGCTGGGAGGAGCCTGTAATGTTAGGGGAAAGCGCGATCCGAGGGGAAACCAACCCAACTGTACTGAGAAAATCAGCTGTAGGATCATCCCCACCCAAAATAAAGGCAGCGAGTAGCTGATGATGCCAAATAAACGCCCACCAGCGTCTAAAGCGGTTCCGGGACGGGAGGCGGAAAGGATACCAACACCAACGCCAACAATAAATGCGATCGCCATACTAAACACCGCTAATTCCACCGTCGCCGGGAAGTATTGCCCAATTACGTCCCACACCTCTAGTCCGCGACTGGTGATAGATTTACCCAAATCTAGATGCAGTAAATCTCCTAAATAGCGAATGTATTGCACCCACAGCGGGTCAGATAGCCCCAACTCTTGACGATACCTTACCTTGACATCTTCTGGGGCGCGACCGCCTAAAACCGCATCGACTGGATCTCCTGGTGTCGCCCGGAGGAGCAAAAATACGATGGTGACAATTGTCCACAGCATTAAAGGTGCTAGAAGGACACGGGCGAAAATGTAATATTGTAGGGCTTTAGAACGTGACATTTGAAATGGGGAATGGGGAATGGGGAATGGGGAATGGGGATTACTAATTGCCACGAGATTTTAAGTAGGCATTTAGCTTGGGTGGCAGTTCATCAATGATTGGTTTGAGTTTGGTTACTTGTTCATGTGTCAAGAGCTGTCGAGCGTATGCTAATCTCAACAAACTTATTGTTTCGTATAAAGATCCTCTAGCAATCTTTATAAAACGCCGATTGTCTTGGAAATTGTACCGACCTCTTCCTTCAGAAATATTGGCACAGACGCTATCTGCGGCACGAACAATTTGTTTACCAAGTGTCTGTTTAGCAAAATCGTCCCATTGCTTAACAATATGCCAAATTTGATTTGCTAAACTCTCAGCTAACTTGTAAACATCCAAATCCTCAAAATCTGGTCTTCCCATGCTTACCCCATTAACTACTAAGCTGATAGGCGTAATTAGACATTACTCCTGAAAGTCTGGAATTGGGAATAGATAATTGGATAATTGGGGAAAAGAAAGACTAACAAAAGAATCTTCCAATTCCCCATTCCCCATTCCCCATTCCCCATTCCCCATTCCCCATTCCCTATTTACTTTTTGATCGTCCAAAAAGCAAAATCTTGAGTCGGGTTGATGCGAAGACCGTTGACACCTTTTTGGGCAAAGGCGTAATCTTTACTTTGCCACAAGGGGACGTAGGGAACATCTTTGGCGAGTAAGTCTTGAATTTCTGCGAAGACTTTCTTTCTGGCTTCGGGATTTTGTTCTTTTCGCTGCTGTGCAATTAGCTGGTTCATGCGATCGCTATAGTAAAAAGACCCCTGAGTTTGGCTGGCTCCTTCTTCACACCCGGTTGCAGCTGAACCTTTGGTACAATCCAAAAACGGCTGCACGTAGTTGTCAGGATCGAGAAAGTCCGGATACCAGTCCAGTAAGACTGTCTGATAAATTCCCTGCGACACGTTCTTAAAAAAGCTGGCAGAATCCTCAGTTTTCACTTCAAATTGCAGCGTCCCACCGAACTGTTGAGTCGCTAATGCTTGGAGTGTACCCGCCGCGAGTCGGCGAGTGGGTGAAGTAGATGGATACCAAACCTCTAACTTTAGGGGATTGGTGGGAGAGTATCCGGCTTCCTGCAACAGTTGTTTTGCTTTTTCGGTGTTGCCATCGCCATACTGATCTTTGAATACTGGCTTGTAGACATCAAAGGTTGTCGGCACCATACTATAAAGTGGTTCGGCTTGATTTTTCAGCGATCGCTCATTTACCAGGGGTCGATTTACCATCGATGCGATCGCTTGCCGTACTATTGGGTTATCCAGGGGCTTAGCTTTCGTATTCAGCACCATGTAACTAGCCGCACTTCCCTGAGACTCGTTAACCTGCCAACTACCTTTTGTCCCGCCATCTTTCAAGCTGGCAATCTGATCTGGATCGAGAGATAGGTAAGCAACATCAACGCCGCCAGTACGAAATGTGTTATACAAGTTAGCTGAATTGGTCAGCACCTGTACATCAATTCCCTTATTTACAGGTTTTTCTCCCCAGTATTTATCAAATACATCCAACCGTTGCGACTCGCTGCTAAACTGCACCAATTTGTAAGGGCCAGTGCCTACAAATTCGTTTGGTTTGAATTTTCCTGCGCCAATTTCATAGACTTTCGGGGAAACGGCACTAGCACCGTTAAAGGCAAGCAGGGAGGGAAAGGCTGCAAAAGGCTTTTTCAATTTGATGCTTAATTCATACTCGCCGCTTGCCTGCACCGAGTCCACAATATCGCCTAATAGGAATGACGGTTTACCTTTGTTTTCGATGAAGCGTCGCAGAGAAAATGCCATTGCTTCGGCGTTGAAGGGGGTGCCATCGTGAAATACAACACCTTGACGCACGGGGATGGTATAAGTTAACCCATCTGGACTGACTTTAGGTAATGCTGTCGCTAACTGGGGTTTGAGGTTGGCGGTTCCCGGTTCGTAGGTATACAAGCGATCGCCCAAATTATAGTGCAAGTAGCTTGCTGCCAGCTCGTAGTTATCCGCTGGGTCCATCGTCCGTGGCTTCTGGGTGGTGCCAATGGTAATACGACCTCCACCAGCAACAGGAGAAGGAGACACAGCAGTATCAGCACTCGGTCTTCTACCGCAGCTGACTGCTAGAAATAAACAAAGGGAGAACAAACAAAAAAATTGTCCTGCGCGTCGCCACTGTCTGATGAACATCTATGTCTTAGTTAAGGATTAACTCGCGAGTCGTTATCAACTTTCCGTGCATTGAATTATAAATCCGTCCAACGCCGATTTTTCTAATTGGGATACTGCGATCGCACTTAACGTACTTTTTCGCCTCCCAGTTGCCGACTCTAGTCTCGAAATACTCCTGAAACAGCAGCTATAATAGCCGTCTGGTGTTTGGCAAGTAAAGCGCCACCTCTCTGCTAGCTCCAACATTTTGCTAATCTAGCCGAGAGTTAAAGCAATTTTCGAGGATTGTCTATGGACGACACATTTATGACTATCCCCAGCAACTGGCAGGACTGGCTAACTGTATTCGGCTATATAGTCTTTACTAGCTTCATCATCTGGCGCGTGTTTACAACAAAACCGAAGTAAAGAGCGATCGCATATGTCAAGTTTATAAGCGATTTTATTATGGTTGCAGATATTGAAAAGGAGATAATTGTTCGATGGACAAACTAAAGCATTATCGCAATTAAATTCAAAAAATATTAACCCAATACTATGAGTGGGGATCTAACACTCCTCAAGATGGGATAGAAGAATGCTTGGCATTTGATAAGATTCGAGACCACTATTTTTGGTTCCACCTTGGCTGGGATGGCAAACATAGGGTTCAATCGGTAATGGTTTACCTGCGAATTCGAGATGGAAAGATTTGGGTTGAGGAGGACTGGACGAAGCAGGGAATTCTCAACGAACTGTTAGAAGCTGAGGTACCCCATGAGGATATCGTTTTGGGATTTTAGCATCCCAGTAAGCGACCGTTGACAGAATTTGCAAGTGCTTAGTTTGGATTTTTGGTCTGATTGCGATCGCATAAAGTTTTCGCAATTATTAGCTTCGTCAGGTAAGGTAGGCAATGCCCACCCTACCTTTTAGCTGATAGGGTGATTTTAAGCAACGCATGGAAAGTTAACAATGCCCTAGCGATCGCGCCTACGCCTTAAACTTCTCAATAATCAGCAAATCAAATCGAATAGTACAGCGGGAAAGATTTTGCGTCTTTTGGCTTGACAAATACTTGTTGTTGTGTATTAAGTTTCAATTGGTCAAACTTTTCGCGGGAAATGTTCGCTGTCACTACCTGACCATCATCTAAGATTAATTCTGCCTGAATTTCCCAACCTAGATGAATCAGACGATTGACTCTGGCAGATACAGTAGTTCCGTTTGGCTCAGTTTGAATTACCACATCATGGGGACGCAAAAATATCTCCGGTTGGCTGGAATCAAACCCGTTACCCTGGAAAATGTGTGAACTACTGGGTAAGACGTTTACCGGGCCAATAAAGCTCATCACAAAAGGCGTGGCTGGGTGGTCGTAAATTTCGGCTGGCGTTCCCACCTGCTCAATTTTGCCTTTGTTCGTCACCACGATTTCATCAGCAACTTCCATCGCTTCTTCCTGGTCGTGGGTAACGAAAACCGTTGTAACGTGTACTTCGTCGTGCAGCCGCCGCAACCAAGCTCGTAGGTCTTTGCGAACTTTAGCATCTAATGCCCCAAAGGGTTCATCCAGCAGCAATACTTTCGGTTGAACTGCTAGACTTCGCGCTAGGGCAACTCTTTGCCGCTGACCTCCGGAGAGTTGGGAAGGATAGCGATCGCCTAGTCCTTTCAATTGAATTAACTCTAGCAATTCTTCCACCCGCGCCTTGATTTTTGCCTTGGGAACTTTTTGAATTTCCATGCCAAAGGCGATATTGTTGCGGACACTCAGGTGCTTAAACAGGGCATAGTGCTGAAACACAAACCCAATATTTCTATCTTGGACGCTCTGATTTGTGGCATCTTTGCCAGTGATCCAGATTTTGCCACTGTCTGGTGTCTCTAGACCAGCTATTAGCCTCAGTAGCGTGGATTTTCCCGAACCCGAAGGCCCCAATAGCGCCACCAGAGAGCCAGTTTTAATTTCTAAGCTTACCTGGTCAACAGCTTTGAAACTGCCAAACTGTTTAGATACGTTTTCAACAACTATGCCCACTGCTTTCAACCCCTAGACAAGAACTTTCCTGAATTTATCCTGGGTGGTAATCAACCCGCAAAACATCAGAATTAAATAATCTCCGGTTTCCCGATGATCTTACCGTATTTTGTTATATCACACATAGAGAGGATTGGGAATTGGGGACTAGGGACTTTGGGCTAGAGGCTGGGTAAGATTCTTCCCAATCTCCAATTCCCAATTCCCAATCCCCAATTCCCAATCCCCAATTCCCAATCCCCAATCCCCAGTCCCATTTGTAGATGTGTTAAGCTCTGTTGCAATTCAGTAAGATCCAGAGGGCTAGGCTTCAGCTAAATAGAAAGTCCGTGATAACATCTCACCTTGTAGCCGTAAGAAATTGGGAGAAGACCTTTGACACTACGGGTTGCTGTTGTAGGATCGGGACCTGCGGGTTCATCTGCTGCCGAAACCTTGGCAAAAGCCGGAATCGAGACTTACTTGTTTGAGCGCAAGCTAGACAACGCCAAGCCTTGTGGCGGGGCAATTCCGCTGTGCATGGTGAGTGAGTTTGATCTGCCGCCAGAGATTATCGATCGGCGGGTGAGAAAAATGAAGATGATCTCACCTTCCAATGTTGAAGTTGATATCAATATCCAAAAAGAAGATGAATATATCGGTATGTGCCGTCGCGAGGTGCTGGATGGCTTCTTGCGCGATCGCGCTGCCAAGTTGGGTGCTAATTTAATCAACGGCACCGTTTATAAACTGGATATACCCACAAACAATACTGATCCTTACACCTTGCACTACGCCGATCATTCGGATGGTAGCGCTGAAGGAGTAATGAAGACCCTAAAAGTCGATTTGGTAATTGGGGCAGATGGTGCAAATTCCCGCGTTGCTAAGGCAATTGATGCCGGGGATTACAATTATGCGATCGCTTTCCAAGAGCGAATTCGCCTGCCAGATGACAAAATGGCTTACTACAACGACCTGGCAGAAATGTATGTCGGTAACGATGTCTCTACTGACTTCTACGCCTGGGTATTCCCCAAATACGACCACGTAGCTGTCGGTACTGGCACCATGAAGGTGAACAAAGCCGACATCAAAAATCTGCAAGCAGGCATCCGCGCCCGTGCTGCCCGTAAGCTTGCAGGCGGTGAGATTATTAAAGTAGAAGCTCACCCGATTCCAGAGCATCCCAGACCCCGCCGCGTCGTCGGTAGAGTCGCCCTAGTAGGAGATGCTGCCGGAACTGTCACCAAGTCTTCTGGTGAAGGTATTTACTTTGCCGCTAAGTCGGCGCGGATGTGTGCTGAAACCATTGTGGAATTTTCCAACGGTGGTCAGCGCATTCCTACTGAAGCCGACCTCAAGGTGTACCTGAAGCGTTGGGATAAGAAGTACGGACTCACCTACAAGGTGCTGGATATCCTGCAAACCGTCTTCTATCGTTCCGATGCTACCCGTGAAGCCTTTGTAGAGATGTGCGCTGACAAAGACGTGCAGAAGCTGACATTTGACAGCTATCTCTACAAAACGGTTGTCCCAGCAAATCCCTTGATTCAAATGAAGATTACGGCCAAAACCATTGGTAGTTTGCTTCGGGGTAGTGCTTTAGCTCCTTAAAAAAAGCAAAAAGCGCCTCCAAGAAACGGCATAGATTCGCTTCCTCAAATTTTGGGGTAAGACAGCAAAAGGGCAAAAGAATCTTTCTTTTGCCCTTTTGCCTTTTAAACCGCGTCTGCGGTCATTTGTTCAGCGTTTGGCAACTCCAGGCAATAGCCTGCACCGTACACAGTTTTGATATAACGTGGGTGACGCGGATCTGGCTCTAGCTTCGTTCTCAAGTGCCGGATATGCACCCGAATGGTTTCTATGTCATCATCCGGGTCATAGCCCCAGACTTCCCGCAGAATTTCACTGGGAGAGACAGTTTGACCGTGCCTTTGGAGTAAGCAATGCAGTAGTTCAAACTCCAGATGAGTTAGCTTAACCGTTCCGCTGAACCAGATAGCCTCAAATCTTTCTGGTACTAACGTTATCGGCCCATAGCTGAGGATTTCCGAGTGTTTGGCTGCTTGAGGGATGCGGTCTGTACGTCGCAACAACGCCCGCACTCGTGCCAGCATTTCTTCCACTTCAAACGGCTTGGTCAGGTAATCATCGGCACCAGCATTAAAGCCTTCTACTTTATTTTGAGTCTGACCCAGTGCTGTCAACATTAGCACCGGAATATCGGCAGTACGCTCATCCCGCCGCAAGCGCTGGCAGACGGTAAAGCCGTCTACCTTGGGCAGCATCAAGTCGAGCATGATCAGGTCTGGTTGCAGTTGCATAGCCAAAGCCTGACCTTTTATGCCGTCTGGTGCTTGGCTGACATCGTATCCAGCCATTTCCAGATTGATTGAGACTAATTCTGCGATCGCAGCGTCGTCGTCGATGACGAGTATCCGGGGCATCACTAGAAATTTATAGCTACAGTTTTTTTTAACTTTCAATAAGAACCTTCATAGAAATACAAAGATTCCTGTACAGATTATACGCAAGATTATAAATTCTTCCTAAAGATAGTCTTGTATTATTCAAAAAATCGCTATACAGGTTAAGTAATAACCGTTCTCTGACGGTAATACAACTTAATATTTTCCCCACACCATCGAAAAGACTGGTTGAGGAAAAAATATATTGGGCAACAGCAGGGGCATTCTGCTGATATTGACAAGATTTTATAAATTACTGGTTGGCGCTTCCAGAACGCTGACATCAATCAACGGCGTAGCATTGAACCCTTGTTCGAGTAAGTGGCTTTGGATCTTGCGTTCGATCTGGGTGCGAATCTCTTCGGTAGGCACCGTAATGCCTTCGCGACGTTGAACGTAGATGGTGCCGAGCATAGTGTTTTGACCTTTAATATCGGCACGGGTGAAACGGACATTCGCCTCCACCAGGTCGGCTAAATCACTTCCATTCAGCACCTTCTGAATCTCGCCAACAGCACGTTGGGCGCGGCTGGAACGCTGCAATTGCGGGGGATTCGAGAACTGCCAAGTCAGCAAACCCGCTAAAGCCAAAATTGTAGCTGTAAGACCAGAGGGAAAAACCCAATTTTTACCTCGGTCGTAACGAGCGCCGCGAGGGGAGAGTCCGTAGAGGCGGAAGACGATCGCTCCTGAAAAGTTAATCCCCACCAATTGCAGCAACAACACAAAGAAGCCGTTAAGCGCCAGATCCCATTGACCAATGGCGATCGCCATCCCAATTAATCCCGCAGGTGGTGCCAGTGAAGCCGCCACCAGGGTTCCCACCGCTGCCCCCGATACCAAACTACTCCGCTCAGATTGCACCAGGTTCAAGGCTCCAGCCGCACCTGCAACTAGGGGCAGCATCACTGCAACTGTGGAAAGATTACTGGTGCTAATCATTTGTTCTGTGGCGGCTTCCTGCCTTAGTAGCAGGCTAAGCACGCCAGTTACGGTGATTGTTACCGCCAGCGCTGCAACATATCTTAAGAGGCTACGTTTGAGCAATGTTCTATCACCGCGTGCTGTAGCGATCGCTACGTTCATTGCTGGCCCCGCAAACGGCGCAATTAACATGGCAGCAACTAGCAAATAGGTCGTATTGGTAAATAAGCCAATCCAGACGACAAAGCCTGCTGCTGCTGCATACCCCAAAAATCCTCGCCAGGAACCGACGCTTTGCAAACCTCCGAGAAACACTTCTACGGGAGCGCGATTGCCGACATCTTTAACCTGCTGTGGTGCCTCAGAAGGCGGTGGCTGTAAGGTAATGACCCCACGGGGAATTAGCGTGATGTGGGCATTTGGCAGCTTTTCCAGTTTTGACAACAGCTGCTCAACTTTCCCATTAGGAACATTAACGATCGCTAGATCTAACAGCCCTTCACTCCCAGTGGCTTCTAGGAGGGCAAGGTTTGCTCCATCACAACTCTTAGCGATGTCGATAACTTCTTGCCCGCTTCCGCGCGACACCTGCACCAGTAATTGCCGCATATCTCCCTGCCTAAACTGCGATCGCTATCAGGGTATATCAATGGAGTTAGAGCCTGCATCACAGTTTAGGTAGATTTCACTGTTTGAGTAAGGATGCGATCGCATTCGCTAAATATTCATACTGTGCTGGCGTGTTGTAAATTTGAGCGGAGATGCGAACTAGCTGCTTGGGGCGTGCGGGAAAAAATATTATTGGCACCTCAATCCCAAAAAGCTCCCACAAGGCATCTTGTAGCGGCGGGAGCAATCTTGTTTCTTCTCCAACGTCATCCGCATCATCCGGCAAAGGGACAACCGCCAGGGAGCCGATCATCTCATCGGGGCAGGGCGGCGATACTAAAAGCCTCTCACAAAGCATCTGCCTTGCTGCCAAAACCATTGTGCGGTTGCGCTGCATCAACTCCTGCCATCCGCCCGGTAGTAGCGATCGCATAAACTGAATTGCTTCTGGTACACACAGGTAAGCTGTAGGATCGTGGCTGCCTGTCCAGTCGAATTCTAGATGAAAGCGCGATCGCTCTTGACGGGGAGAGTTAGCACCGTGGCTAATTGTTAACGGACGAATTTCCGCCTGCTTCTCGCGTCGCACGTACAGGAATGCTGCACCTTTTGGCGCACACAGCCATTTATGACAGTTGCCCGTGTAATAAGTCGCCCCAATTTCTTCCAGGTTCAGAGGCACCATCCCCGGTGCATGAGCGCCGTCTATTAGTGTATCAACTCCGCAAACTGCAAGCTGGCGCACTAGCTGCTGGATGGGAAAAATTAGCCCGGTTTGGCTGGTTATATGATCTAAGAGTGCTAGCTTGGTTTGCGGTCGAACTTTGTCCATCACCGCTTGGATTACTTGTTCTGGCGATGTGATCGGGAAAGGTACTGTCGCGACTACGACTCGCGCCCCAGTACGACTAGCAATAAAATTGAGGGCGTTGCGGCAGGCGTTGTATTCTTGGTCTGTCGTCAGTAATTCGTCGTCTGGGGATAACCGGAGCGATCGCAATACTGAATTCACCCCTGTGGTGGCATTTGGTACAAACGCTAACTCCCCAGGAGCGGCACCCACAAACGCTGCAAGTTCTTTCCTTGCTGCGTCTAGCAGTTCCTCATACTCTCGGACAAAAAATCTTACTGGTTCTCGTTCTAGTTGCGATCGCAGGCTTTGCTGTTTTTCCAACACTGGTACAGGAGTGGCACCAAACGATCCGTGATTCAGGAACGTTACTGCCTCGTCGAGCAACCATAATTCCTGAAACTCTGAAGGATGAAGTCTAACTGACATTCCTTACTTCATCCTTCATCCTTAAATTAATCAAACTCCCCAGGCAAGATTCGAACTTGCGACCAATCGATTAACAGTCGATCGCTCTACCACTGAGCTACTGAGGAACGTTAGCTTTTTCTTTTCAACAGTTACTTATCTTATCTACAACTCGTAGTATTTGGCAAGCCCTTTAGCAAAAATTTTATATTTCCTTAATATTTCCGAGTCTATAAATCAATTTTTACACTTGCTGGGCGCTATACTATTTTTGACCCAAACGCCACTCAGCCAGACGCTGGCGGGCTTTCGCATCAATAGAATCAGCTAAAAACCGACCTGATGATTTTTTCTTAGGTTTATTTCTCCGCCGCAGGCAATTAGCTGTAGATTCCACGTCGTAGCTTAGCTGTAGGGCTGACATACATTCTGCCCCATACCCGACTACTGTTAGTTGCTGCGCCCTGTCGGATGTGGCAACAATCAATCGCGGCGAGTTTCTGGAGAAGTTGCGACTATAGGAAGCACAGGCTTTTTCTATGTATGTGTCTGCTGTCTGCCCAAAATCGGTGTAATAAACAGATAAAACGTTCGTGACAGGTTCGCAATAGCCCCGCGTATCTTGGTACTGGGCATCAAAGACAACCTGAGTATCAAAGCCTTTGTAAGCACTATAGTTAACCAATGCCTCGACTAGGGCTTTACGAGCGTATTCCAGCCCGTCGCGATCGCGGGTCTCTTGTAGGTAAGACCATAATCCGATCACGTTGTATCCGTCAACGAGCAAAACAGCTTGCGGTGAAGGGCGTGGCATTTTTCCAAGGTAAGTAAGTTTTAGGTAAAAATAACTATTTCATTACCTTAACATTAATTACGAGTATTTACTTTTTTAATGATAATTCTATAAAATGCCTGCTACCCATTTTAAGTAATGGGAGCAAAGAATCTCAAGAATTATTAACTTAAAACTCATAACTCCTGAGTTTGCAGGAGGCGAGCTTTCAAGCGTTTTGGCTCCCCTCGATCCACAACTAAGCCCTGCTCTAGTAAGAATGCGCCGTCAGCATAATTTAACTCGTCTAACCGATGCGTAACCCACAGCGCAGTTAGTCCCCTACTTTTAACCAAGCGTTGCACTTGTCCCACCAGATCCATCTGAGAATCTGGATCGAGCAGAGCGCTAGGTTCATCCAATAGTAAGACTTCTGAGCGGCGGGCGATCGCACCGGCGATCGCTATTCGCTGCTTTTGACCGCCGCTGAGAGCGTAGATGGGTCGTCGGGAGAGCGACACTAAATTTACTGCCGCCAGTGCCTGTTCTACCCGTCCGCTTACCTCCGCAGGCGAAAGATTTTCCTCCACCAGCCCAAAGGCAACATCTGCGCCCACAGTTGGCATCACCAGCTGATGATCGGGATTCTGAAAGACAAAGCCAACAGGTTGCAGAATCTGAATTTTACCGGATTGGGGAGCCAAAAGCCCAGCTAGCAACCTCAACAAAGTGGATTTGCCGCTACCGTTGGTTCCCAATAGCATCCAAAATTCACCTTTAGGCACTTCCAGAGAGCAGGACTGTAAAACTTTCGCCCCAGAAGGCCAGCTGAAGCAGAGGTCTTGCACTCGAATGGCAGGATCGGTCATGAGCAAGGGGAGATGGGGAGAGGGGAAAAGGGGAAGCGGGGGAGACAAGGGATGAGATTGGGAGAATTATTCATCCTTTATCTCTCATCCTTTGTCCTTCTTGTCTCATCCGTCAGCGAGGGCGTAAAAGCCTGGGGGTCTTCCAGTTGCTGCTGTACTGGATTTCTGAGAGATTTGCACGGCAACGATCTCACTGCTAAGTAGAGCGACTTTTTTCTCCGTTTGGCGATCGCAAGTTAGTTCTAACACAGTGGCGTTGCCACGCATCGCTGTCATAATTTCCTGATAAAGAGCTTGGGCATCTTCATCTGACTTCCGTTGCACCGACAACGGCATGGGGGTATTTTTCAGAATTAAGTCGATGGTGAACATGAGAGGTAATGCAGTCTAAATATAGGCTCCTAGTCCTAGTATCTCAGACGCGAAGGGTGTTGATGCCTGTCGGGGGGAAGGGAGTAACTTAATATGAGCGACTTGTACTTCTTGAGACGAAGGCAGCCTTGTCACCCTACAACTGCCTGGTAGAGGTGCAATCGGCGCGATCGCTCTCCGGACAAATATTAAATTCAGTAAAACAAATTGCGCCAAAACTGTGCAATTTGTACATAATAAGATTAAACTCAGTAAAGAATCGTAAACTGAGTTGACATCAAACTTTGTTTTCTGCCTACCCTATCTGATTAACAGAGAAACCAGGCAAAAAAGACGATTGCTGTACTTATAACATTTGGAGATTTGCTGTCATGACTATTGCAGTCGGACGCGCTACTAACGAACGGGGTTGGTTTGACTCCGTAGACGACTGGCTAAAGCGCGATCGCTTCGTCTTCGTCGGCTGGTCAGGTTTGCTACTGTTTCCCTG